>PMUF01000346.1 GCA_003167015.1 Chitinophagaceae bacterium
AGGATAGCGGACCAGTTCCGGGTGCAGTTTACCTTCCTCCATTTTTAACAGGGAAGAAGCGCTGGCTACCCATATGACGCCCGTGTGGTCTTCGGCGATACATTTGATCTCGGATCCCAGGTCCATGCTGTCCCGGTATTTTACCACGGAAAAATTGCTGTCGTAGATAAGCAAATGGTTCCTTTTACTCAGCCATATCGAATGATCCGGGGCCCGGTACAGGCAATTTCTGTTGGGCTTATCCTCGTTGGCAAACAAAATGCTCCTGCCCGTGTCCTTTTCATCCAGGATACCATTGCTGGTTATCAGTCTTCCGCCCGGAAGAATCTGAGAAGCCATAAATATATTGTCACTGTAATCCTGCGTCACAAAGGTCAATACCCGAAATGTCCTCGGGGAAATCACATACAAACCGGCATTCTGGGTTCCTACAAAAAGCCGCCGCCATTTCTTATCATATTGAAAGGAATAAACGGGGATATTGTCTAAAAACCGGAGATCACCGAAAAGAAGGTTCGCCTTCAACACATTATTTTCAATCGTCAGTTCATAGATATCGCTATGATCCCTCATGATCGCCTGGTCGCCTTTGGCGCCCATAAAAAAATCGGGAGGCGGAGATGATTCGAACACTCTCCACCTATCCGATACCGAACTGTCAACTTTTATATCGGTTTCCCTGCCTTGCTTGAAAAATCGCGCTTTCCCCTGGTCGTCCCGGAAAAAAAATATATTGTTGATAAAACAGGCCTCTGTATTGCTCCGTTTCAATCCTACCGGTAATTTGACGACCTCTTCCGTCTGGTTGTTAAGATAATAAAGATCGTTGCTGTACCGTATGACTATTTCATGCTCATTCATCGTCCAGAAAAAGGCAGAACGGCAGAGATCTTGCAGCAATGCCGTATCCACAGCCCCACCATGGAATAAAGAGGTGCAATCGAAAATACCATTGGAATAATGACTGATGAATTTATGCGGCAGGAGTGTTGCCGATGTATCCAGGACTATTTTATATTCTGGTGTTATGGTAAAGATCTCAGCATTGTCGAAGGCCGTCGTCAGATGGATCTGCTGCCCGGCTGTTGCGGACAACACATCGAACCGGTTGGATCTTAAGCCCGGAACATTAGAAGTATTATAGATCCGAAAGCGCTGCCCATCAAATCTCACCAGCCCATTCTCCGTGGAGATCCAGAGGAAATTATTTTTATCCAGCAGCAGGTCTTTTACGCTGTTCTGCGGAAGGCCATTCTCGCTGTTATATTGTCTGACCAGGTATTGTTCGGAAGTAACCAGCGAAGGATCCCCATAGGTTTGGGCAAACACTGCCGTCCTGATCAGCAATAGAATGAGAAGAAGAACCTTAACCAACCTCATATAGGCGTTAATTACTATATTAAATGTAGTAATTTTCCTACAACCACCCTATTCTTAAAAAAATTGAATGCTATTGGCCGGTTTCATCAGTATTTTATGACCTTTTGTACATACTTTATAGTATCCGTATTGACCTTGATGAAATAGATTCCGCTTGCCAGCCCATTGACCGGAATGTCGACCGTATTGGATGATACTGATCTTACTACCCGCACCACCTGCCCCTGCACATTGACGACAAGGACACTGGCCACACCGGTAGAATGACTGATCACTATATGCAGTTCATCCATCACCGGGTTGGGATAAATAGTTACCGTAGCAGCCCCTCCCGTCCCGAAATCCACCGACCGGACAGCCGACCAGGTGGCATTCCCATCCTCATCCACCACTTCCAGACGATAGTTATTCACGCCCGCTGCCGGCTGGTTGTCCGTGAAAGAATAATAGCCGGATGTCGTGCCGGTTCCGTTGGCGGCCACGGTGCCGATCGTCGCAAAATTCGAGTCATCCGCAGCGCGCTGAATGACAAACCGGCTGATACTTGTCTGCATTGAAGTGCTCCACTGCAACAGGCTGCCGCCGCCCTGTTTAGTGACGGTAAAATCCGTCAGGATGACCGGTAATACGCCGGTGGTGCTCCAGATCAGGGTATAATAGCCATCTGACAGGTTAGCCGCATTGACGACAAAAGACACTGTACTCCCGGAAACGGTGGTGCTGGCCGTGGTAATTAATTGATTGGAACCGCCGGCAAAACTGCCGTTGGTCGCATTATAAAGGAGGGCATAGGTATAGGCGCCGTTTGGAGCCGTGCCATTATAATCGTTAAAATTAAAGTTCAGCGTAACCAACCCGCTGCCGTTGCCGCCGCTCTTCTGGACATCCCAGGAACGGTTCCAGAGTCCGATGGTCCCGCTGCTGTTACTGACACCGGGAATCGTGGCATTATTGATCATAGTATTGGCCTGGCCATTATGCGCCGCCATCAGGTAACCGGTCGTATTCAGAAAACCCGTTGCGCCGGTGGTGCTGCTGAATCCCAGTCCGTCTGTGGAGCCGGCCACATCCGCCAGAAAATTATCCGCGGCGCTGGTATACCCGATTCCTACCAGGTTGGTCGTATAGGTTGTGGCAGAAGGCGGCGTATACTCTTTAACGCTGACCGCCTGGTTCCATTCTGCTGAAAAATAATTTTCCAGGATCACGCGCTGGGATGTGCTAAGGGCAGTATTATACACCAGGATCTCGGACATTGTACCGGAAAAATAGTTATCGGCTGCCCAGTTGCTCCGGCCAATATAATTGGAAGTCCTTGCGATGGCCGCAGGCACCCACGTTTCGCTCGAACCGGCTGCTCCGGTCGCCGTCTGAGCGGCGCCGCCCAGATAATGCGCCACGCTGGTAAGCGTTCCCGCAGCGCCCCCCTGTTGTACGGCTTCATAGATATTCTCCGATCCGTTGACAATCGGGTTAGTTGTGGTCCAGGTCTGGTCGCCTGCCCCACCCTTCCAACCCTCAAAGTAAGCATTGGCTGTACTGCCATATCGCCCCATCATGAAATTATTGGAGCCCGTCCCGTCGCCAAAGTCGAAGATCCGCTGCCAGCCTTGTGCCGTCTGGGGAGCGTTATAACTCGCGACCGCAAAGGCGCTGACGCCGGCCGTAAAGACAATAGATGCCGGCAGGCTGGGTGTGCTCAGAAATTGCGTGCTGGTGGAAGTAAAGGTCAGCGCCGGCCTGCCCGAAGGACTGGCCGTCGATCCGTAGACAGGCTCCTCGCCCACAGTGCTCTGGGTGAAATTATAGCTATTGCCGCTCAGGTCCGACCATTGACTTACCTGGTGGGAACCATTTTGCGTAATGGACGTGCTTTTATTGGCGTTCATCCAAACCAGGAGATTGCTGTTGCCCATTCCCCCGGGGTAGTAACTTTGGGCTTTCAGTGCCGGGACGCTCACCCACGCTATCGCTGCAAGTAAAAGGGCTTTTTTAAATGACTTTTTCATAAATATTGGCTTACTCGGCTCTCATCTTGCAAACGCCGTACTAGTCATCAACTACGTTGATTATCAATATCTATCAAAAAAATCAGCCTGCCCTTTTTGCCATTTTTGGGAGTGGATTCCCAATTTGGGCCACCCACCTCTTATCTCACGAAAAAGCTGGTGACGATGATTGCCAATTCGGCCAGTACTCCGACGAAGAGAAAGGGAATGGTATATTTGGTCGGTAACGCCGCAAGGGTAGTCACAAACACCAGCACCAACGGTACCATCGAAGCAACGATTAAACCGAATGACGCCCCGTTTACCAGGATCGCGGACATCGTGATCGGAAAGAAAAAGCCTGTCATGACTAAAATGGAAGCCCCTACCCATCCGACATGGTGATCCTCTTCTTCGTTTTCGGCCCAATCCAGGAACCGCAGAATGAGGGAGGGACGGCTGACCGCCGGCCTGTAAAGAGGAACCACTTGTCCCCGGGAAGTTGTAGTCGACATATTGTTCAATTTTAGACTACAAAAATGCCCGGAAAAATGCGCATAACATATGACCCCCGTCATACTTCAACCTGATCATAAGCATCCCTGGTCCCTTTCTCCTCGAATTAGCATAACGAGGTTTTCCCAAAAAATCTGTACATTCAATCAAAGCCAACTGATCAAATGAGAATCTTCCCCTTCCTCCTCCCGATGCTCCTCGGTTTATTCATCCTCTTGACCCAACCGTCAGCAGCACAGGTCCCTTACGGCAATAATCCCGCGGCAGGCCACTACCTCGAGACCCGCGGATTCAAATTGTATTACGAAACCTATGGCCAGGGCGCCCCTTTGCTGCTGCTCCACGGTAATGGAGGTTCCATCAGCAACATGAGCAACCAGATCCCTTACTTTTCCAAAGATTATAAAGTTATCGCCATCGACACCCGGGCACACGGCAAATCCAAAAACCCGTCGGATTCCCTGACCTTCGAACAGATTGTCGACGACTTCAACGCCTTGCTCGATACTCTCCACCTCGACAGCTGCTATGTCATCGGGTGGAGCGACGGCGGTATCGACGCCCTCCTCCTGGCCATCCGCCATCCCGACAAGGTGAAAAAGATGGCCTTCACCGGCGCCAATCTATGGCCCGACACCACCGGCCTCACGCCGTTCGTATGGAATTTGATTCAACGGGGAAATGCCGCCCTCCACAAACAGCCGTCAACGCCCGAGGTCAAAAGACAGCTCCAGATCTCTGACCTGGACCTCTATCAGCCCCATATAACCCTGGACCAGCTACACCACATCAGTTGCCCTACATTCGTCATTGGCGGCGACCACGATGCCATTCCGGTCCTCCATACGGTCCTCATTGCGCAGAATATCCCGCAATCCTATCTATGGATCGTACCCAACTCGGGGCATTCGGTGCCGGTATTCAAAAAGGATCAGTTCAATACCCTGATCAATGATTTCTTTACCCACCCGTATCGGAAGATTGAAGGATTGGCGACGTTCCAATAACGTAACGCCCCCGGCAACCTTATAATGATCTTAATAGTTATGCCTCTTCCTGAAGTCCGATGGGTTCTCTCCCGTTAGCGCTTTAAATAATTTATTGAAATAGGATAAACTATCCAGGCCGACTGCATAACAGGTTTCACTGACATTGTCGCCCTGCATCAACAGATTTTTGGCCCTCTCGATCCTGTATTGATTCAAAAAGTCAGTGAACGTCATATGGGTCTGACGTTTGAAATACCGGCAGAATGCAGGTGTGGTTAGATTTACTTTCCTCGCGACGACATTGACGTCGGGATCGCTATGATAGTGAGCATCGATATATTCATACACCGCGCCCATCCTGATCTTATCTTTGAGAATAAAATTTCGGCTCTCCAGGTCATGATTCAACATCGTCCTTTCGGCTGAACCCGCCAATATTTGCAAAATAGAGATCAGCTGCAGCAGCTGATCCAACGGAGACAAAACACTTAACTCCTTCAATCGTCCCGCCACAGCCTGCTTCGTGTCACCATAAAACGCAATCCCATACGACCCCTCTTTAAACAATGCAGCAATATCTGATAATTCGGGGGTTAGCCCCAGCGCTGTTCCCAAAAAATCGCACCTCAGCTGAACCACGATCTGGTGATATTCACTCCTCAACCGGTAGTCGAAATTCAGGTGCGGCAGATTACCACCGATAAAAACCAGGTCGTTTTCGGTATAAGTGGAAATATGCGTTCCGACATGCCGGATCCCCGCATCAGCCTCCACATACACCAATTCGAACTCCGGGTGATAATGCCACAGGAAAGTATTTCGCAGCCGCGGCGAAAAAATCCTGAACGATTTACCTGGCTCAAACGGAATGCTTTCCAATTGTATTTTACCATGCCCCATTATCATAATTATAGACCTGAATTTACTAAAAATGTCAATACACAGCAAATAGTCATCAATAGATGATACAGCCAACCTTTGCAGGCGCCCTAGCTTTGTAGGACAAAACAGCAAATCATGCAAACAGCCACCATGAACGCCCACAAGGATATACCGGGTAATCCTTCGACCGCCAAATCCAGTCAGCAGAGACTGAATGACCGCAGCAACGGCCAACCCCTTCGCGTATTAAGTGATGAAGACTGGGATTTCTGGATCACCAACGGCTATGTGATTATCAAAAATGCAGTCCCCGCGTCACAGGCTAAACGGCTCGCCGATTACTTGTGGCAGTACGAAGGCAAAGACCCGGAAGACATGTCAACCTGGTACAGGAAGCCCAATGCCGAAATGCAGATGAAAGAACTCAACAACACAGGCATGGTAGAGATCTATAATCATCAGTATCTATGGGATAATAGGCAATATCCCCGTATCCATC
>PMUF01000316.1 GCA_003167015.1 Chitinophagaceae bacterium
GGACCGATCTCAGCACTTCGAAAGGAATTTTTGGAATAAGGGTTATCCTGTCTGACAGTTCTTTTTCCCTTACCAGGCCGACGATCCGGTCGAAGATATCTCCGCCGCCGATGATGACCAAATGGAAGCGGGCCGGATCTAAATGGGGCATGGCCATGACCAGCTCTTCCACCCCTCTTTCCGGGTTGATGCCTGCCCCCTGGAACAGCAGGAAAAATTTATCCCGGGGTAATTTTTTTTCTATGTCAGGCGGCAAGGGTTGATCGATGCCTGCCGATCTCCGGTAGGGCACATTACGGACGGCCCTGAGCGTTTTGCCATAGTCCTTACGATATAGCTCGCAGAAAGAATCGCAGATCGTATAAATATACCGGAGTCGCGGAAAAATGAATTGTTCGATCCGCTGCCATATTCTTTTCACCAGCGGGCGGCCGTCCAGTTCAGGCATGCCCAGGTAGTATTCGTGCGTATCATAGACGACGGGTTTACGGCGGATACGTCCTGCCAGCCAGACAGCAGGCATCACATCCAGGTCATTGCCCAGAAAGATGTCGCCTTTGACCCGCAGCAGCCGGAAAAAAAGGCGAAGATTGAATTCGCCGTAAAAGAATACCTTCTTCTGGAATAGCATCCGGATCCTCGTGGCCGGATAGCTGCGCGCAGACAGGGGCAGGCTGGTACTTCGTTTTGCGCCGATCAGCAGCACGTCATGGCCGGCCTCCTGCAAGGTAAGGCTGACCTTATGGACCCGCTGGTCAGTGACCAGGTCGGAAATAACGGAAATGACCACCCGCTTAGCCATGTAAATGATTTAAGATGAGCCGGCCGATCTTTTCCCCGGCATGTCCATCCCCGAATACACCGGTATCGAAAGGCCGGATGGGGCCCTGTAACGCGTGGAATTTACCCAGGATCGCATCAGTTTCCGCTGCGGCCGCGAGGCTGGGGCCATGCAGCGAAATTTCCGGCCAGAACATTTGTTTCATCACAATAACCGAAGGCTTTTGGAAGAAAAAAGCTTCTCTCGATAACCCGCCGCTATCAGTGACCACATACCCGGCGGCCTGTACCAACGCCAGCATATCGAGGTAGCCGAGGGGTGGGGTCGTGATCAGCCGTAGTTCCATCCCGTGTGTGTCGATCACCTGGCGCGTCCTGGGATGTACAGGAAAGACAACCGGGATGTCGGCATGAATATGATGTAAGGCTTGCAGGATAGCGGCTAGCGCGTGGGGGTCGTCGGTGTTCTCTGCCCGGTGGATCGTCGCCAGCACAAAGGGCCGTCCGTCGGGGAACCATTGAGAGACAAGAGCAGAGGTTTCTTTTGCCCGCGGAGCGAACTTTAGCGCGGCATCCAGCATGAGGTCTCCTGTGTTGTGTACAGAACCTGCGGGCATGCCCTCCTTCAGCAGGTTCTCCACCCCAAGATACGTACAGGCGAATCTCACGTCCGCCAGCCGGTCACTGACATACCGGTTGGACTCTTCCGGCATGTCCTCTTCGCCGGTGCGGATGCCTGCCTCGACGTGCATAAGGGGGATATTTCTCTTTTTAGCGGCCAGGGATCCCGCCAGTGTCGTATTGGTATCTCCATATACAATGACAGCGTCAGGACGTTCCTGCGCCAGTATCCTGTCCAGCCCGATCAGCATGTGACCGATCATTTCGCCATGCGGCAACGAATGGACCTGCAGATGATGGTCCGGCGCGGGGATATCGAACTCGCGGAAAAAAATGGCGGACATGTTGTCGCTGAAGTGCTGGCCGGTGTGGATGATTTGTTGCCTGGCGGATCCCGACAGGAATTGGTGCAACAGTGATAACTTGATGAATTGCGGCCGGTTGCCTACTATATGGATGATGTGTTTGGCCATTGTTTGATTTTTTCGATCAGCAGGACCGTCTGTTCTGCTTCCACCGCGGAGGCGAGATCATATGATTCCTGCCGCAGGGCTTTTACCAGTTCGTCATAGACTTTGTCATGGTTGCTCATGCTGCCGGAGTAGGCTCCGTATTCATTGGCAGGCCGGGAAGCAGCCAGGGTGGGGGCCTCCATTCCTTCGACCCGGAAATAATCCAGTTCGTTAAGGTATTCGCCGCCGATCTTCACCGTTCCTTTCTCCCCCAGTACCGTGAGTGATCCTTCCATATTTTTCGCATAGGCAGCTACGGTATAGTGCAGGGCGCCGATAGCGCCTTCGTCGGTTTTCAGCAGGACGACACCGGTATCTTCTCCTTCAGCGACCTCTTTCAGCATGAAATTATCCTTTGCGACGCTGAGTACCTGCAGATCTCCCAGCAGCCAGCACAACAGATCGATGAAATGGCTGAACTGGGTGAAGAGGATGCCGCCGTCCCGGTCTTTTTTCCCATGCCAGTCGCTATTATGGTAATATTGTGGCGGGCGGTTCCATAAACCGTTGACCTGGAAGGACAGTATCCTGCCCAGGTGCCGCTGGTGCAGCAGCCGGTGTAATAATGCTACGGGTGGATTGAACCGATTTTGCTTCACGACGAACAGGTGCCTTTCCGCCTGGCGGGCGGCCGCGATCATGGTCCGGGCTTCTGTATCGGAGAGGCACATCGGTTTTTCGCACAGAACGTGACAGCCGCTCTCCAGCGCCAGGATGCTCTGGCCTGCATGCAGGTAATTGGGTGTGCAGACAGCGACCAGGTCCGGTTGGCTCGCCGACAGCAGCGCATCGAGGGAGGGATAGGC
>PMUF01000281.1:0-18808 GCA_003167015.1 Chitinophagaceae bacterium
ACTCAATACCTGAATGCTCACCTCGAATCCAAACATCTGGCTACCGAATCCAGCTTCCGGCTGCCTACAGAGTCGGAATGGGAATATGCCGCCCGCGGCGGACGTTCTCAGTCGATGTATCCCTGGGGTAACTACTACCTCCGGAACAAAAGAGGCTGTTTATTGGCTAACTTCAAACCCGGCCGTGGTAACTATCCCGAAGACGGCGGATTCTATACTGTACGGGCCGATGCTTACTGGCCCAATGATTTCGGCTTGTATTGCATGGCCGGAAACGTGGCTGAATGGACCTCTTCCTTCTATTATGAAGGGGCTTCGAATTTCCAGCACGACATGAACCCGGATATCCGTTGGAACGCAAAAGACTCCGATCCCCCCCGTATGAAGCGTAAAGTGATTCGTGGCGGTAGCTGGAAAGATGTAGGTCTTTACCTGCAGACCAGTACCCGCACCTATGAGTACCAGGATACGGCTAAGTCATACATCGGGTTCCGCTGTGTTATCGATCTGGCACCGACGCTGACGAACCAACGTTAATCGGGTCCGAGCGAAATTCTGAGCGAAATTCTCTTGCGGCACGTAAAATTTTTTAGTCAAATAACCGTTTTGATTTTAGGAAAACTTAAAAAAATCAACAGGAACTCTTTTTTCCTTAACCCTTTAAAATCCTTTAAAAACAATTTAAATTAATCACTATGAGCGCTGGAGTATCAAAATCTACCGAAAGACTTATCAATATTATTGTGTGCGTAGGCGCGGCCATCGTTATCTTCGGGGCCCTTCAGAAAATCCTGCATACCCAGTTGGCGAACTTCTTCCTGACGGCCGGTCTGCTGACCGAAGCCCTGATCTTTTTGGTTTATGCCTTTCTCCCCCCTCCCGGAGGTGAAATGCACGCCCTGGTAGAAGCCCTGCCTAAACTGGCCGGCAGCGGCTCCAGCGGAAACCCTGCTCTGGAAAAGATGGACAAAATGCTGCAGGAAGCCGACATCACTCCGGCTAACCTGACCCGTCTGAGCGACGGTTTCAAGAAATTCGGCACCACTGTAGAAAAGATCAGTGATGTTTCCGGTGCCGTAGCCGCCACCAGCGAGTATACGACCAAGACGAAAGAGGCATCTGTCGCGCTGGACAATATGAAAGGCGCCTACCAGAATGCTACCAATACGATCTCCAGCTTCAACGCCGCTGCAGACAGCACTAAGCAATTCCATTCGCAGGTACAGGTCCTGACCAAGAACCTGGGCTCGCTGAATGCGATCTATGAGCTGGAACTGCAGGACACCAATAACCACCTGAAAGCGATGAACAGCTTCTATGGTAACCTGGTAAAAGCTTCCGAGACCATGCAAGGCAGCGTAACCGACGCTAAGAAAACACAGGAACAAATTGCCCTGCTGGCTAAGAACCTGGGTAATCTGAACCATGTCTATGGTAACATGCTGAGTGCCATGCAAGGCCGTCAGGCATAATGAGGCCAAAAAGTAAGCCTGCCCGTTTTGTCCGGCCCGTATGAACCTAATGGAAAACCAATTTAAAAGCATTAATTAATTTACTGACCCATGTCTTTACCTAAAGAACCGCGGCAGAAGATGATCAATATGATGTATTTGGTGCTGACAGCCCTGCTGGCACTGAATGTATCCACGGAGGTATTGAACGCCTTTAAGACCGTGAATCGTAGCTTAGAAAGATCCAATGAAGTCGTTACGCAAAAGAACGATCTGACCTATACCGCATTTGCACAGAACGAGACCGATCCGCAGACCAAGGCGCTGGCCGCCATCTGGGCGCCGCCTGCCAAGCAGGTCAAAGAAATGTCCAGTGATTTCACTACCTATCTCGAGACGTTGAAGACGGAACTGAAGAAGGCCTCCGGCGGAAAGATCGTAGATGGCAAGGAAGAATATATTGAAGGTGACCTGGATGCTCCCACCCGGATGTTCGACCAGAATGGACACGGAAAGAAGCTTTATGATTCCCTGATCAACTACCGGCAGGCGTTGCTCGATCTGCTGGATCCTTCTCATTATCCCGATCAGTCCGACGTCGTCAAGGCTGACCTGGCAAAGACCAAGGCAGAGTTTTTTAAACGTCTGCCGATCGACACCCGTGTCCCGCCGTCAGAGACCGGCGAAGCGGAGACCAAGGACAGCGCCGAGAACTGGACGATCCGTTATTTTCATATGACGCCGACCGTAGCTGCCCTGACGATCCTCAGCAAATTCGAGAGCGATGTGAAGAACTCCGAATCCCAGGTCATCGACTACCTGCATAAGCAGATCGGTGAAGTAAAGATCAAATTCGACAAACAAGAGGCTATCATATCCCCCAGCGCCACTTACGTGATGCCGGGAGACGATCTGGATATCAAGGCCGGTATCGGCGCCTTTAGTAGCGCGGCCAAGCCCACGATTTCCATCAATGGCACTGTATACCCCGTAAACGACGACGGCGTGGCTGACTTTAAGACAAAGGCAGAAGGATCCGGCGAACATACGGTCATGGTTCATATCCAATATGCCAAACCTGATGGAAGCCTGGTTACGGAAGACAAACCCGTAAAATACACGGTCGGTGTTCCTTCCGGCGCTTCGATCTTCCTCGAAAAGATGAACGTGGTGTATGTTGCGGAGGACAACCCCGTAACCATCTCCGGCGGTAGCGTCGGCGCGGAAAAAGTACACGTTTCCTTTACCAACGGTGAGATCACCAAAGTCAGCGGCGACGAATATAATGTCGTTCCGAAGACCCCCGGTGAAGGCAAGATCATTGTCACCGCCAACGGAAAAGAAACCCCCTTCACCGTGCGCGTCAAGTACCTGCCGGACCCCGTTGGGTTCATCGGTACGCACACGGGTGGTGTCGTATCTTCTGCGGAGTTTAAAGCCATCGGCGCTGTATTTGCTAAGCTGCAGGCCACTGATTTCCAGTCCGGCTTCACGGTGGTCGGTTACAAACTGGGCGCCCTGGGCGGTGCGATCTCTCAGTACCTCGAAGCTAGTAATGATGGTCCGCGCTGGACCGGTCAGGCTGCGTCTATCGTAGAGAAGTCGACCCCCGGCACCCACATTTTTATCGACAATTTACGCGTAAAAGGTAAGGATGGCCGCATCAGGGAATTAACTCCGCTGGCGTTCACCCTGAAATAAAAATACGAGATCTGTCCGTCGCAATAGTGGCGGACAGATCTTTCTGAAACCTTAATAGACAAATCAAGAGAGATGAAAAAGCATTTTATCAGATTATGCCTCCTGGCCCTGGTTTTCTCCCTGGTAGCAGGGGCTGCCGACGCACAGACGACGCCAGTCAGAAAGAAGAAGTCTGCGGTGAAAGGCAAGCTGGCCGCCAAAGGCAAGGGCAAGACCGGTGCAAAGAACCTGGCAGGTGCTACCGCGGTAGTCGCTCCCAAAGACACGACGAAGCCCGCTGTAGTCCTCGAGGCAGATATCAAACTGCCCGACCCGCTGCGGTCACTCCGTAATGATGCCATTATCGAGCGTAATCTGGTAAAGGATCGTACGCCCCTGACTTATGAGCATATCCGTGAGGATGATGCCGTTTACCGTCAAAGGGTCTGGCAGGAAATCGACGTACATGAAAAAATGAACCTTCCCTTTGTCTATAAGGCGACGGAAGATAATGGTAACCAGCGCTTCATTATGATCCTGCTGAATGCCATCAAGACCGGGCAGATCACCGCCTTCGACGCCACCGTCGATGACCGGTTCACGACCCCGATGACTTTTAAGCAGATCGCCGGCAATCTCGTGGCGGCGCCCCACAACATCCAGATCCCGGACATTGCCAATGACCCCGATGGATCCAAAGGTTTGATGCGGGATACAACGATCCAGGAAGAATTCAACCCGGATGATATCGAAAGATATGAGATCAAGGAAGAGTGGGTATTCGACAAGCAATCGTCCCGCCTCCAGGTCCGTATCCTGGGTATCGCCCCCGAAAAGGACGTTAAAAATCCTGACGGCTCCGTACGGACAGTCACCCCGGTATTCTGGGTATACTATCCCGATCTTCGCCCCATGCTGGCCAAATTCGAGGCTTACAACGGCAAAAACTTCGGCGCCCGCATGAGCTGGGAAGAACTGTTCGAAAGCCGGATGTTCGCCAGCCGGATCATTAAGTCGACCATCGACAATCCTTCCGATCTGCCGATCTCCGGATTCATCAGGGACCAAATACTCCAGCTGCTGGAAGGGGAAAATATCCACGAGAAGATTTTCAACTACGAACAAGATCTCTGGTCGTACTAAAACCAGGAAAAATATATTCGACGAAGAGGCGCTGCAGTAACAGCGCCTCTTCTCATTTTAGCCAATTAAGTAACTATAAATTAATTAGTTATTCTCAAACATTTTTTTTAAAAATACCCACATGCGGGTATTGTCGGATTGATTTCTTTTACTACTTTTACAACGGTTTTTCATAGGATATTGGATTTTAAAAACGGGGCTGGATATCTATCCTGGCCCCTTTTATTTTTAGTTTGGTCTAGAACTTCGTCCCTCGCTCGTCCTCGTCCGGGCCCTTCGCTTCGCTCGGGCCCCTCCGCGGCCATTAACGACCCTCGCCCGTCTCCTTAGGTTTTCCGCTTGTCTCCTCGAAATGCGCCCGGATATTCCTGGCCTTTGCCGGCCCCACTACCGCAGTTAATTCCTCTTCCGTCAACTGACGGATCTTGCTCACCGAACGAAACTGCTTTAACAACAGGTCAGCCGTCTGGCGGCCGATGCCCTCAATACGCTCCAGCTCATTGGTGAAAGTACCCTTGCTTCTCTTCTGCCGGTGAAATGTAATACCAAAGCGATGCACTTCATCGCGAATTCTGCGGACCAGGTGGAGGCTATCACTATTATAGGGCAGCTTGATGGATTCGGTATCCCCCGGAAAGAACAGCTCTTCTTCATTTTTGGCCAGCCCCACCACCGTCATCATCCCCGCCAGCCCCAGCTGGGTAACGCTTTCCATGGCAGCGCTCAACTGCCCTTTCCCTCCATCGATGATCACCAGTTGCGGCAGGGACTTTTGCTCGTCCATCAACCGCTTGTACCGGCGGTGAACGACTTCTTTCATCGTGGCGAAATCATTGATGCCCTGCACCGTCTTGACATTGAAATGCCGGTAGTCCTTTTTACTTTCGATGCCATCGCGGAAGCATACCATGGCCGACACCGGATAACTGCCCTGGAAATTGGAGTTATCAAAGCATTCTATATGCACCGGCAGCTCGGATAGCTGCAGGTCTTCCATCAACTGCTCCAGCACCTTTCTGCGTTCGTCCGGTGTCTTGCCTTCCAGTTGCAGTATTTTTTTCTTTCGCAGCTCCTCTCTGAAATAGCCGACATTTTTCTCCGACAGTTCCAGCAACTTTTTCTTGTCTCCCCCCCTGGGTATCGTCTGCGTTATCCCGTCTTCGGGATAATCGATCGGGAAAGGAAGGATCAGCTCCCGTGACATGCTGTTAAAGGTCTCCCGCAAGCGCGCGACAGCAAAGGCCAGCACCTCCTCATTGGATTCTTCCAGGTGTGTTTCTACCTGGGTCGTATGGGTCTGCACAATGGTTCCTGTCTCTACCATCAGGTAGTTGATATAAGCCAGATCGCCGTCGCGGGCGATCGAAAACACGTCTGCATGGCTGAGATGCCTGCTGACGATGACGGAACGGGATTCATAATTTTCAAGATGGGTTATTTTTTTTCGGATCATCTCCGCCTTTTCAAAATCCATCTTCCCCGCAAACTCCCGCATTTCTTTTTTGAACTCCTGGATCAAAGGGCCCAGGTTACCTTTCAGGATGTTCTTCAACTGGATCAACCCCTGCTGGTAGTCTTCCGGTGTCTGCAGCCCTTCACAAGGACCTTTGCAATTGCCCAGATGATATTCGAGACATACCTTGTACTTGCCTTTCCGGATGGGCGCCTCCGATAAATTGAGCTGGCAGGTCCGCAGCTGGATATTGCTTTTTACCAGGTCGAGCAGTTCGCGTACTCTTCCTACGGAAGTAAAGGGACCGAGGTATTCCGATCCGTCATTGATCTTGCGCCGGGTCAGGAAAACGCGGGGGAACGGCTCATTCTTGATGACGATATAGGGATAGCTTTTGTCGTCTTTGAGGTTGATATTGAATTTGGGCTGAAACTGCTTGATCAGTGAGTTTTCGAGCAGGAAGGCATCCTGTTCGGAATTCACGATCGTGAACTCGATACGCCGGATGCGTTGCACCAGCTCATAGGTCTTGTAAGTGGTGAACGTTTTGGTGAAATAAGAGCTCACCCGCTTGCGCAGATTCTTGGCTTTGCCGACGTATACCAGCTCATCCTGTTCATCGAAATATTTATAGATCCCCGGATCGACAGGGATCGTGTGCGCAATCTGGCTGAATTGTTCGGAAGTCATGGCTCTTTTTATTCATTATCCTCTTCGGGGTCCCATACCACTTTCACTTGTTGCTCGACAGGAGGCTGACCCTTGACCGTGATCCGGCTGATGATCTGTAATTGACGCCTCGTCTGCCAGTATAATTTTTGAAAGATCACACTGTCGCCGGCTACTTTCCTGTTTTCCAGGTATACGCTCCTTACCTTGTTGACTCTATTGTCGGCAATGGTCACCACGTCCACCCTTTGCAGCGGAAGATCCTTGTCCGTGGCCGAATAGGTAAGCGTTACCGTCTCTGTGCTCCTGTCCATAAAGCTGCTTTCCGTATACTGCTTTTGGAAACTTCCATCATTGAATGCTGGGACCAGGAATTGCAGGGCCAGGGCATTGAATTCCGGCAGCTGGATATAGGCGGTGTCCGTTCGCCCGTCCCGGGTAGTGAACTTTCTCAGGGCCTCGGGAAAGGAGTCGATCTGCAGGATCTCCGCCTCGAGGTAATCCGCAACCGGGAAAAAGGCATCCTTGGAAGAATCTTGATGGGAAAGGGAGTCTTGCAGATTAGATGCAGGCTGGCCGCCACGGTGGGCACAGGCGCCCCAGCAAAGGCCTGCGAAAATGGCGAGAACAAAATTCTTCATGGAGCAAAATTACGAAAAAAGTAGCGCGGTCGGCGTCAGACGGACCTGTGACGCGCAGGGCCCCGCGCCAGACGCCGGCCTAATAAGGCAAGGCCTTCGTAATGCCGATCTTGAGCCCATATCCCTTTACGTTTTCATTGATGGGATAGTTGGTAATGTAGGTAGATAGCAGCTGATAACGGAATTCAGGCCCGATCTGCCAGCGCAGGGGGCCGGTCTGGTAGGAGAGGAAGGCTTCCAGCTCACCGCTGAGATTCCATCTTCTGTACGTCGCAGGCTGCTTGCTATAAGTGGAATAATCCGACGACAGCATATAAGAATCCGTATTCAGCAGGAAACTGGGTTGGATCGTAGCGGCTATATTCAACTGTAACTGCTCGTTGCCGAGTATCCGCAGCTCAAAACCAATGGGGGCGGCCAACTGGTAAAAATTATTCGTGATGGTCTCTGTTGTCTTGCCGGGGTAGCTGCCGCTATTGACCATAGCAGTCAGCGAGTCGCTATAATAGCCGTAATACGACTCCAGCGGATTATTCGACTGTTGCGATTTGGAGACATAGGCCGGCATCTGATAGCGGCTAAAGCCAAACTGCAGGCCTCCCTTGATAGACAGGTTTCGGGTAACCCGGTACAGCACATTGGTTCCGAACTCGAACCCGAATCCCGGTGAAAGATTCACCCAGTTCTGAACACCTTCCGGATGGGACGATGGGATCGGCGCGCCTTCCGGAGTCTTCAGTGTTGGATAACTGCCACCGCTCAGCGACCGGTAATTCACCGTAGGCGTTAATGTAAATTGCAATAATATCCTGCTTTTCCCGGGGGTGGGGGGTAAAGTATATACAGCGTAATCGTGCAGCCAATTGAGGCGTTGCCGGTCTGCATCCTCACCGATAGCAGCAGTCGAAGCCAGGGCGGACGATCCTCCTGCGGAATCCGGCAATGGCTCACCATCAACCGACCGGGCATTGCCGGTCTTTGTGTGGGCAAGATGGCTGTTGCCGCCGATCCTTTGCTGGGCTTTATAGCTCAGGCTTTCAAGTACGCTGCGAACAGCGGCATCGTCATTTCCGGCATCCCCGGCTGTTTCCTTATTGACAGCTACATCGGCTGGTTCTCTTAATCCATTGGCACTGTTGACGCCGGTCTCACTATTGCTGTGGCCGGTCGCTACGACATCCGCAGTCTTATGCGCTGCCGCATTTTCTGAAGAACCCTTTACCAGCCAGCTATCCAGCAGGCCCGGCTTTGCCGCGTCATCATCCGCCTGTTTGCCCGCGGCCACATCTTCAGTTGTTCCAGTCCCCGTTGCCGCTATCAGTGCAGGAGCCTGCCCGGTCACAGGGGCGATATGGCTCAGCAGTTGGGCGATGTCAGGCTGACTGATCACAGGATTACTGATGGTAATGGAGAGGCCGGACGAACCCCCGGACGAACCGATTCGCCGGATGGAAGTACTGGCACTATTATTGGGTCGTAACGTAGCGAAAGAGGAATGCGGAATGTCTTCGGATGAGCTTGTCCTGGCGGGGTCTGTGGCAGCAAGATCCGCGCCGGCCATACCGCCGGCCTTATGGGCAACTGCAGCATGGGCCGAAGGCGCTATCAGTTCCTTGCCGGAAAAGTACAGGATGCCGGTTACCAATAAAGCCATGCTGCCAATGAACCATTTCCGCTTAGTATGTAAAGAATTATGAACCCCCTTCCAAACATTTTCGGAAGGGTACATTTTGTATTGCTCTGTCTTTCCCCTGATCAGTTGCTCAAAATCATCACTATAGAAATTACTTTCCTTCATTTGTCAATCAGTTTTAGGGATGCTTTCATAGATATGGATTTAGCTAACGGACAGCAAACAACCACTCTGATTTCTCTCTCGGCTTCGGCAGGATCTTCTTTTTGATCAATATATCTTCCAGCATCTGCTTGGCCCTGGTATATTGCGAACGGCTCGTGCTCTCTTCGATATCCAGCATGTCGGCTATTTCTTTGTGCGAATAGCCTTCTATCGCATATAGGTTGAGGACAGTGCGGTATCCGATCGGCAGGATCCGGATACATTCCACTATCTGCTTGGCCTGTACGATGGACGGTACGCTCTCTTCACGTACCTGGACGCCATGCGCATGCACGATATCCAGGCTTTCGTTGAATCGCTTGTTCTTCTTCAGGTTGTTGATACAGGTATGAACGATGATCCGCCTGATCCAACCCTCAAATGCACCCTTGTTCTGAAAGGTGTGCATCTGGGAAAATACCTTGATAAACCCTTCCTGCAGCATATCTTCGGCATCCTCCCTGTTGTGGGCGAACCGGTAGCACACTGCCAGCATTTTCGGACTGTACCGGTTGTACAGCTCACGTTGGGCAGTGGCCACATTCTTCAAACAGCCTTGTAGTATGGCTTCTTCGGTCATATTCTAACCGCAATTGGTTGCCCTGTAATTTAGACAATTTTAACGAAGTAAAGCTGCGTGCCAACAAAAAAATGACTACCTCGTAAGTATTTCCCCTGTCATCTCCGGGGGAACGGCTAACCCCATCATAGTCAGTATAGTAGGCGCCAAATCTCCCAGTTTGCCGGGCCGGATACCCCCTTTCCAGTGCTTGTCGATGATAAAGAAGGGTACCGGGTTCATCGTATGGGCGGTATTCGGGCTGCCATCCCCATTGATCATAAAATCTGCATTTCCGTGATCAGCCGTTAAAAAGACGGTATAGCCGCTGTCCAGCGCTGCACCGACTACCCTTTCCACACACCGGTCGACGGTCTCGGCGGCTTTAATAGCGGCTTGCCAGATGCCGGTATGTCCGACCATATCCGTATTGGCGAAATTCAGGCAGATGAAATCCGCCGTTTGGTTGCGGATCTCGGGGACAATAGCGTCGGTCAATTCAACCGCGCTCATCTCGGGCTGCAGGTCATAGGTCGCTACCTTGGGCGAAGGAACCATGATCCGCTGTTCTCCTTCGAAAGGCGTTTCGCGGCCCCCGCTGAAGAAAAAGCTGACGTGAGGATATTTTTCTGTCTCTGCAATCCGGATTTGCCTGAGCCCGCTGCCGGCAACGATCTCACCCAGTGTATTCTTCAGGTCGTCATTTTCGAAGACAACGTTGACTCCCTTGAAACGCTGGTCATATTGCGTCATGGTCGTATAATGGAGGGACAGCCGGTGCATGCCTTGGTCAGGAATATCCTGCTGTGTCAGGACTTCGGTGATTTCCCGGCAACGGTCTGTACGGAAGTTGAAGCAAAGAGCATAGTCTCCGTCCCGGATGACGGCCAGGGGTTGCTGGTCCGATCCGACGATGACGGTAGGTTTAATGAACTCATCGGTAACGCCGGCTGCATACGATTGTTCTACCGCTGCAAGGGCATCGGTCGCTGTCTGACCCTTTCCCCGGACCATGGCGTCGTAGGCCAGCCGGACACGCTCCCAGCGCTTGTCCCGGTCCATCGCAAAATACCGGCCGCTCACGGTGGCTATTTTACCCGTTGTTTTATTCAGGTGTTCCTGCAAATCGGTGATATAACCCAACCCGCTCTTCGGATCTGTATCCCTGCCATCCGTAAAAGCATGGATATATACTTCCTTTAACCCCTCTTTCACGCAGGTATCGACAATCGCCTTCAGATGACGGGTATGTGAATGCACGCCGCCGTCGCTGACCAGTCCCAGCAGATGCAAAGGCTTTCCGGCTGTCCGGGCTCCCCGGATCGCTGCCAGCAGCACTTCATTGCGGGAGAATGATTCGTCCCGGATCGCTACATTGATCCGTTGCAGTTCCTGGTTGACGATCCGCCCGGCGCCGAGGTTCAGGTGACCAACCTCGGAATTGCCCATCTGGCCTTCCGGCAACCCTACTTCTTCACCATAGGTGACCAGTGTGGTATTAGGGTACTTTGCATACAGGGAGCTGACAAAGGGGACGTTGGCATGTTGGATGGCATCCGAAGACGCCTGTTTGCCGAGCCCCCAGCCATCCATGATGACAAGGATGACTCTCTTTTGATTTGACATAAAGGATCGCTTTTAGTAATGTTTGGCGCTGCAAAGGTAGGTCATAAATGCCTTTGGCCAAGAGGGCTTCATCCCCTCTTTGTGGTATTTTAATGCACGGATAACAGTTTGGCATAGATTTGGGATTAGGCGAGGCGACTAATATTCTATAATATGAAAAGCGTACTGGGGATGCTGATGTTGACCTTTGGACTTGTCCTGGTTTCTTTTCGCCCTTCGTATACTAATGACGATATTGCTTACGCCATTCGATTGGGTAATGCCGGTGAATTAGGCCGGTACCTGGACAGCCGGGTGGATATAGCCCTTCCGCAAAAAAGCGATACCTACAGTAAGATACAGGCGGAAATGATCATCAGGGACTTCTTCTCCACCAATGGCGTACGCAACTTCCTTGTCAAAAAATGGGTGTCCAACGGCACATCGGAATACTGCATAGGGGTGCTCCAGACCCGTAACGGAGATTATCGCACTACTCTTTTCACCAAACTCAAAGGCGACAAACAACTGTTGCAGGAATTGAGGTTCCAGTTCGATCAATAAAGATTTTCCCGCTTCGCCCGTCTCCGCCCGCCCGCTCTGCTCCTCTGCTCTTCGCTTCTTTCTTTTTTCCATATTTTTGCCTCATGTCTAAGTTTGACGAGCAACTGCAACTCCTCGTGCTGAATGCGCTGCAGGAAGATATTGGTGACGGCGACCATACCACCCTGTCCTGTATCCCTCCGGATGCCCGG
Organism: Chitinophagaceae bacterium; assembly: GCA_003167015.1. Lineage (GTDB taxonomy): Bacteria > Bacteroidota > Bacteroidia > Chitinophagales > Chitinophagaceae > Puia. The sequence goes on from PMUF01000281.1 coordinate 11,794, forward strand.
GGTAAGGCCGTTCTGCATATCAAGCAGAATGGCATCCTCGCCGGAATGGAAATTGCCGAAAGGATCCTGAAGATCAAGGAACCGACGGCTTCCTTCACTGCTTACAAACAGGACGGCGACGTGATGCGCGACGGCGAAGAAGCTTTTGTCGCGGAGGCCACCGTCTATACCATCCTGCAATGCGAACGGCTTATCCTGAACTGCATGCAGCGGATGAGCGGCATTGCCACCCTTACCCGGCAATACGTCGACAAACTGCAAAAATACAAGACCCGCGTCCTGGACACCCGCAAGACAACGCCTAACTTCCGGCTGCTGGAAAAAGAGGCGGTCCGGATCGGCGGCGGCCTGAATCATCGCTTTGGCCTCTATGACATGATGCTGCTGAAGGATAATCACATCGACTATGCCGGCAGCATTGAAGTAGCTATCGAAAAGGCCAGCGCCTACCGCCAGGCCCATAAACCCCAGTTGAAAATAGAAGTGGAGACCCGTTCCCTGGATGAAGTGCGCAGGGTATTGGCCATCGGCATGGTCGACCGCATTATGCTGGATAATTTTACCCCGCGCCAGTTGTCCGAAGCCCTTCATCTGATTGGTGAACGCTTCGAGACGGAAGCCAGTGGCGGCATTCATCTCGGCAATATCGAGGATTATGCCCGTACCGGAGTGGACTATGTCAGCGTCGGCGCGTTGATCCACCAGGCCCGGAGCCTGGACTTAAGCCTCAAGGCCGTCACCGTTTAAATCATTTCGTATGAGCAAAAAGAAGAGCAACAGCAGCGGCATCGTCTATTCCACCGATCCGGATTTTCGCTTGGAAGAGGACAGCATACCGGAAGAAACGCTTCTTCCCAAACAACAGCGATTGAAAGTTCGCCTGGACACCAAACATCGGTCAGGAAAGGCTGTCACCCTCGTGGAAGGATTTTCGGGCCCGGTCGATGACCTGGAAGACCTGGGCCGGAAATTAAAAACCCATTGTGGAACAGGGGGGTCGGTGAAGGACGGGCAGATCATTATCCAGGGGGATCAACGGGACAAAATAACGCAATGGCTGTTAAAGAACGGCTATGCCTCCACCAAAAGGCTTTGAACGCGGTTCCCTGACCCTTACTTACTGATAAATGGCCGGGCAATCCATACGGTAGTACCGATCACCTGGATAATATAGCTGCCCGTGGAAAGTTGCCCGATATCGATCGATTGCGTCCAGAGTTCGTCCTGCTTCACAAAGGCCCAGTTTCTCAGCGTTCTCCCCTGCATGTCCAGCACCCTGACATTCAGATTGCCTGTTACATTATTTCTTAACCACAGGTTCAGCGATCCGACGGCAGGATTGGGGCTGATGAAAAAGCTGTCCCGGCTTTGCTGAAAGATAATTTCCCGGGTAGCGGAATAGCCAATGGTCCCATCCCGGTATATCATCGCCAGCCGGTAATAATCTGCACCCGCGAGGGGATTCGGGTCGACCGCGTCGTCTCAATAACTGGCCGCGCTACCAGTTGCAGCCGCCACGGTGTCTATATTGCCGAAAGTCTGTCCGTCCGTGGATCGCTGAACGAAGAAGTACTGGTCATTCAACTCGTAACTCGTCACCCAGTTCAATCCTACTGCCGGCGGTCCGTCCAGGACCTGGGCTGTAAAAGAAGTAAGTGCCACCGTATCCGGGGAGGTATGGGCCGTATCGGTCGGTTGAACCGGCGGCATAGAGACGACCTTAATGATGACGGAATAGCTGACAGTGCCATCCAGGAACACTGCCTCCAGGCGGTAATAATCGGAATCCGGCAACGGACTGGAGTCAAGGGCATTATAGGTATTTCCGTTCGCAGCATTCGCTGCAGCCGCCACGGTATCGAAAGTGTTGAAAGTCTGCCCATCGGCTGATCGCTGCACCAGGAAGTACCGGTCATTCGATTCGCGTACCGTCGCCCAGCTCAACACGACTTCGGACTGGCCGGAAGGCCATGTACCTGTAAAGGCGGACCATGCGACGGTATCAGGAGGTGTCTGAACCGGGGGGACGCTGTCGACGGGTACGGAAACGACCTCCTCGATGGGTGAATAGCTGACCTTGCCATCCATGAAAACGGCCGCAATACGGTAATAGTCGGAATCCGCCAGGGGTTTCGCGTCTATGGCGCTATCGGTGAATTCATTCCCCAGATAGGCCGTGGCAGGCAGCGTATCTAAAGTCGTAAAGGTACCTCCGTTCGCCGATCGCTGGACCAGGAAGTACGGCTCATTTGTCTCCAACGAAGGTGTCCAGCGTAACGTGGCAACGGACTGCCCGCCCGGCCATGTCGCCGTAAAGGAAGCCCATACGATGGTATCCGGCGGTGGGGCCGGATAAGTTGCCGGTTGCGGTACGTCCGTACTATCCCTCGTGTACAGCAACATCCATTGATAAGCATTCAGCCCCTGATACAATTTGGTGGCCGGATTATAGGTTTCCGTCCAGGCATTATGGCCGGACGCATTATAAAGCGTATCAATGGCTTTGGGCTGAATGGCGGGGACAACGCTGTCGATCATTTTGATATCATTCACGGTGTAGCTGGACGGCACTGTAGGATCGTTGAGATTCGATGTAGAGTATACAGCCAGGTTGGCATTAGCTATAACAGTAGCCCCGGCCATCCCGGCGTACATCTGCCCGCCTGCTATCGGAAGGGCCGCGGCCAGCTGGTTGGCTGGTTGATAATTGGAAATATAGGCCCAGATCGCGGAGCCGCCCATACTGAGGCCCGTCAGGTAGATCCGCCCGGTATCGACCCGGTAATGCGCCAGCGCATAGGTAATGACATCGTATACGTCATTGTCATTTGGCCACGATTTAAATTGTGGCGAGATGACGATAAAGGAATAATCTTTGCCTTTGACATTAAAACTGTCGGGGAACTGCCTATCATTGATCACCATGGGCAACCCCTCTTTCAGGACTAGGGGAAGCTCCGCATCGCCATTGCCCAAAGTTCCCTCGCCTTGCAGGAATATCAATAGGGGATACGTGGTGGTATCCGTGGAATAACCCGCGGGTAAGTACTCGTAATAACCATTGCTGTTCGGACCCGTAGAAATATAACGTGGGGTCTGGACCTGGGATAGACCAAGAACCGGCACGACAAGGCATGCCGACAAATGAATTAATCTACGAAGCAGTACGCAATATGTCTTCATAAGTAATTGCCCAACCATTGCCACTGCTAATCCCATGCCAGCCCGGCGATCACTTCTTAATAAAGGTCCTTATCGCCTGATAGTTGGTGCCCATTACCTGGATAAAATAGCTGCCGGCCACAAGTCCGCTAACATCAAGGGGTTGATTCCAGGCTCCTGCCGGTTTCTGGAAGATCCAGGTCCGCATCGTTTTCCCTTGTACATCGAGGAGTCGTATTTCCAACGAGCCGGATATGCTGCCGTTTAATTCCAGGTATACCGTGGCGTCTGCCGGGTTGGGGCTCAACTGAAATGCCGCCGTTGACTGGCCTACGAAGACTTCACAGATAGAAGAATAGGTGGTCGTACCGTCCAGGTCCACCTGTGCGAGCCGGTAATAGTCCGGGCCGGTAAGCGGATGTTGGTCCGTATAGGTGTAGGAGTGGCCATTCTCCGCATCGGTAGCCGCGGCCACCGTGTCGATGGCAGAGAACTGCTGGCCATCGGATGAGCGTTGGATCAGGAAATAATGGTTATTCTCTTCGAACGTCGTGGTCCAGTTCAGCAGTGTTTGCGCGGGAGTGCCCGACGACAATGTCGCGGTAAAATCGGCTAATTTTATCGGCAGCGGTGTGGTAGGCGATGATGCTTTACTAAATTGAAGTAGATACTGATACAGATTCAAGCCATTGTGCAAATTGGTTGTGGGATCATACGTAATGGTCCAACCTCCATGCCCCGACGCGTTATAGATCGTATCAAGGGCGGGGGGATTGATCTTGGGCGTCACACTGTTGATAATATTGATATCATCTACTGTTAACTGGGAATTCACCGTGGGGTCGTTCAGGTTAGCCGCGGCAAAAACCGCGACGTTGTTCTGCTGAAGCACCTGGGCTCCATAGCTTCCTGTATACATCAGGCCTCCCGCGATGGGTACGATGCCCGCCAGCTTTTGCGCGTGTCCGTTTTCGGGCGCATAGGACCAGACTGCCGAACCGCCCATGCTCAGCCCTGTAAGATAAACGCGATTCGTATCGACCCGGTAATTGGCAATAGCATAATCGATGACATCACCTACATCGGCATCAGTAGGCCATGCCACGAATTGCGGTGAGATGACGATAAATGAAAAAGTCTGACCATTGACCGTAAAGCTGGTGGGGAACAAGCCCTCGGAGATAAGATCGGGAGGACTGCCATCGTCTAGTATGTTGGGCAGGTCTGTTGTGCCGTTCCCTAACTCGCCTGATCCATGTAAGAATACGAGTAACGGATATTTTGTGGTCCCCGAAGAATAACCGGCCGGCAAATATTCGTAAAAACCATTGCTGTTGGGACCGGTGGCAATATACCGGGCTGTCTGAACCTGCGCATAAGCGGATATAACGAGGTAGGTGCTGCAGAAAAAGCATAGGATTCCTGCGAGGCAAAATTTGTAAAATTTCCTCATAAGGGTCTTGGTTGTTGGTTGTCAATAAAAATGGAAGATCACACGGCAAGTGCGGGCGTAAAGCTTGAATTATCGAGAAAAGGGTAGTGGAGGACTCTACAGTTTCGGATAAAATGGGGACTTATCATCAAGCCAAGATTATGCCAAATGCAATCGTAGACACATTATATTTCTTTAAACCTTCATTCTTTGTTATACCGGCTGGCCTGTTTTTCAAGCCAGCCGGTAAATATATTATTGCCCCTGTGCCAGGGAATATGCCCGTTTATCCCCCAGCAGGTTCAGCAGCTCCGACGAACAGATCTTAAAGTCGCCGCTGAGGCTGACATAAAGCCCCAACACATCCTGCTGGTTCAGCGGCGAGCCATCGATGCTTTCAAACCGGGCATTGTATTGGTTCACCAGGTTGGTGTACACCGAACCTGTTGGCCAGACCTGCGTACCCCGGTTGCTGATATTGACCAGGTTGAATTTTACCCCGGCATGACGCTGGCATTTTTTGGCTATATATTCAGGCTGCTCCGGGCTCTCGATGAAAAGGTCCACCCCGACGATGGCTTCTTTCTGGGTCTCTTCCGTCACCATCATTTCATTACGGGACAGCTTGAATGCCGTCTGGGTGACCGGCATATTCGGAAGGATGGGCCTGGCCATGTGCTGCGGCGTCTGGCCGAAATTGCCGATGATGGTTGCGGCAAAATCCGTGGTATTAAGGGCCGGGATCTGCCGGTCACCGAAATCCCCTGTGTGGACACCCTGCTCCAGCGTATATAATAAGGCGTTCTCGATGATCGCAGCGTTTTCCATCAGTCCCAGGTGGCGCAGCATCTGGATGCCGCTGAGCAACAGGGCCGTTGGGTTGGCGATGTTTTTGCCGGCGATGTCGGGCGCCGTACCATGTACCGCTTCGAAAATGGCAATATGATCGCCGATATTGGCCGACGGAGCGAATCCCAGTCCACCCACCAGCCCCGCGCAAAGGTCGGAAATGATATCCCCCTGCAAATTGGTCAGCACGACCACGTCGAATTCCTGCGGCCGCACCACCAGTTTCATCGCCAGGTCATCAACGATGATGTCATCGGACTTCAGCTCGGGGTATTCTTTGGCCACCTCCTGAAAACATTCCAGGAAAAGTCCGTCTGTCAGCTTCATGATATTGGCCTTGTGACCGCAGGTGATCCGTCGTGCACCCTTCTTCTTGGCCATTTCGAAGGCATATTTGATCACCTGTAGACTGCCTGGCCGGGTAATAAAGCGTCTGCTTAACGCCACATCCTGCGTCAGCATATGCTCGATGCCCCCGTAAGTGTCTTCGATATTCTCCCGTACGATGGTGATATCGATGGGAATACCGGCTTTGGAGAATACGGTGTCTACCCCATGAAGGGTCTGGAAGACCCTTTTGTTGGCATAGGTATTCCATGTCTTGCGGGCAGTGACATTCACGCTCTTTACCCCCTTTCCCTTGGGCGTCTCCATAGGCCCCTTGAACAAAAGGCCCAGGTCTTCGATGGTCATTTGGGCCTCCGGTGTCATGCCATTGGAAAACCCTTTGTCGAATACCCATTTACCCATATCTACCGTTACATACTCCAATGGAACTTTTCCTGCATAGAAAATGCCCAGTACGGCATCCATGATTTCGGGGCCTATTCCATCCCCTTTTGCGACTGCTATCTTCATAATTAGCCGCAAAATTACCCCCATTTCGGCCTATTTTGATTAACTTTAGAAAAATTTGGTTAAGATGGCAAACAAGATCTCAGAGGGCATGGAGGTCAGTGTAGAGACCTTTTACCAACCAGACTATTCCAACCCTATCTCGGGGGAATATATGTTTGCCTACCGGATCACGATCGAAAATCACAATGGTTTCGCCGTTAAACTACAACGCCGTCACTGGCATATCTTCGACAGTAATGGCAGCTACCGTGAAGTGGAAGGAGAAGGTGTCGTAGGGGTACAACCCATCCTGCAGCCCGGCGAAAGATATCAGTATGTCAGCGGGTGCAATCTGCGGACGGAAATGGGAAAGATGTACGGCACGTATATCATGGAGAACCTCCACAATAAGAAGACCTTCGAAGTGAATATTCCCGTTTTTGAAATGATCGTTCCGTTCAAAATGAGTTAAGCCTCGATTGGTTTTGACTTTGCCACCCCCGCCCGGTACAACAGCCAGCCCATGATCGCAAAAAAGACGACGCCCAGCAGGTAATACCCTGTTTCTCCCAACCCCGCTTTCATCGCATTTTCGATACTGAGCCGTTCCAGGAAGGACACCACAGCTGCCGGAATATGCAGAAAGGCAAAGATGACGCCCATCAGGGCTCCACCCGCCACCAGACCGGTGGCAAATAAATTGCCTCTCTCCAGGTCCTCTCCGCCTTCGGCCAC
>PMUF01000281.1:18828-27537 GCA_003167015.1 Chitinophagaceae bacterium
GGAAGATAGACGCCGATGGCAAAACTTAACGACCGCACGCCGCACAATTCCATCACCAGCGCAAGGAAGGCGCCGACCAGCACAAAGTTCCAGTCCAGGTTCCGGGACAGGATGCCTTTGATCAGGGTGGCCATCAGAGTGGCCTGCGGAGCCGTATACGTACTGCCGATCGCATGTTTGATGCCATGCGCCACCAGGTCCGGGCTGGGCGTATCGAGGATCTTGATCGTGAAACCGACGGCGATGGACGAGACGATGACCCCAATAAATAGCGCCAGCTGCTGATAGCGCGGGGTCGCACCCACGAGATAGCCCGTCTTCAGGTCCTGCGAGGTGCCGCCGGCATTGCTGGCGGCGATACATACCATCCCGCCTACAACCAGGGCCATGGGCTCGTATAATTTTCCGCTCCACCCCACGGCCAGAAAGGTCAGGCAGGTACCCATCACAGTGGCAATGGTCATACCCGACACCGGGCTGTTGGAAGATCCTATAATGCCTACGATCCGGCTGGCGACCGTCACAAAGAAAGCCCCGAATACCAGGATCAGCAGTCCGATGAGCAGCCGGTTGAAGAAAGAGTCGCCGGGAATGATGGTGAGGCAGCCGATCAGCACCACCAGCGCAATACTTCCAAAGGCGACGACTTTGATGCTGAGATCGCGGTCGGTCCTTATTCTGCTATCCTTGCCTGCCTCCTTCACCGATCCGATGCTTTCCTTGAAGGAAGCGACGATGGTAGGGATCGTCTTGATCAGCGTGATCAACCCGCCCATGGCGACCGCACCGGCGCCGATCAGCCGGATATAGGCCCGGTAGATGGCAGTGGCCGGATCGGCAAAGGTCCGGGTCACAGGGTCCCATCCCCCATAACCGCCGGCTGTTCCGACATCCTTCAGAAAGCCCAGCTTTACCTGCTGCTGTGCAATAGTCGCCGGGTCCATTAGTGAAGCCAGCAACGGGTGCAGGACAAACCAGCTCAGGACGCTGCCTGCAACCAGAACACCCGCTATCTTCGGTCCGATGATATAGCCTACGCCCATGTATTCCGGTGTAATATCGGCGGACAACTGTGCGGAAGGGAAAATGCGATTGAGGGATTTGCTTTTTACCGTGTCGAATAAAGGCGTCTCCGCTATCACCCTGAACAGCTTCTGTCCCAACGCATAGACAAAGGCAATGCCCAGCCCCTGGAAAGCCGCTTTGGCAAAATCCCCGCCTTTTTCACCTGCCTTCAATACAGAGGCGCAGGCAGTGCCTTCGGGATAAGGAAGGGTCTCATGTTCCTTGACGATGAGCGACCGGCGCAGGGGGATCATCAGCAACGTTCCCAGCATCCCGCCGAAAATGGCCAGGATGAAGATGACGGCGTAGTTGAAATAATTTCCCGCTTCGGCCGTGGACAGGAAAAGAAATCCCGGTAAGGTGAAGACGACGCCCGCGGCAATGCTTTCACTCGCGCTGCCTGTCGTTTGAATGATATTGTTCTCCAGGATAGTCGTCTTGAACAACCGGCGTCCCAGGGTGATAGCCAGCACGGCAATAGGGATCGAGGCCGAGACGGTCAATCCCGCTTTCAGGGCCAGGTATACTGTAGAGGCGCCGAACAGGATGCCGAAGATGCTGCCCATCAGCACGGCCTTGAACGTGAATTCTTTCATCTCCGTTTCTGCCGGGACAAAAGGCTGGAATTGCTTTGAAGCCATGGGAGTGATTTTGGTTAATGGCGCCCGGCGTCCATCGACGTCCGGGCCTGGTTAATTATGCCTCGCCTGTCTTTGCACGTAATATATTATTGAGCGACCTGATCCGGCTGAAGATCAGCGCGCCGCCAATGGACGCGGCAACGAACCAGATGATGAAATAGACCCGTTTGTCGGGGAACTTATCCCAGCTGCTGGTCATCAGCCCGGCGACCTTGCTGCCCAGCGACATGGTCAGGAACCAGCCCCCCATCAATAAGGAGGTCAACCGCGCCGGCGCCAGCTTGGATACCAGTGACAGCCCGATCGGGCTCAGAAAGATCTCTGCGGCCGTGATCATGAAATACGTTCCCCAAAGCCAGCCCGGGGATACCTTGAATTGATAGATGGACGACACCGACAGCACGGCGAATAGCATCACGATAGAAGAAAGGCCCGAAAGGAAAAGGGCGATGCCGAATTTGCTGGCTGTGGTAGGCTCTCTTTTTCTTTTTCGCAGGTATTGGAACAGGGCCACCAGCAAGGGCGTCAGCGTGACAATGAAAAGCGGGCCGATGGACTCGAAAAGTTCGGTGTTGACCAGCTTGACATCCTGGCCCGGCGCCGGCCATTCCGACCTGGGAATATTGTTGAAATAAGGATCAGGACCAAGGGTAGTGCGCAGATTGCCGCTGTCATCCTTGACGGGGACCAGATAATCATTCACCATGATAACCTTACGTGGCGTGGTATTCACTTTCTGCAGCTGCCCCATGAAATCGGCCACTTTCTCAACGGCCCGCGTGGAAACCGTCCGGTCCGTATGTTGTTCGGCCCACAAGGTGTAGGCCGTAAAGTTTTGATAGTAAATAGCCCAGAAAATGACCGAGATCATGAAGATGAACAGCAAAGCGCCGATACCCTTCTTGTCTTCCCCCCGGGCTTTTACCCAGATCGACAGGAAAAAGGCGATCACGGGGATGCAGGCGAAGACAAAAGCGTCACTGGACGGGCTGCCCATGAAGGTCGTGTGGAAGACCTTTCCAGGCAGATAAAAACCTATGACGGCAGCCACAATTCCCGGCAGGAAGACATACAGCAGAATATGGGACAGGTCCATATCTTCCTTTTGCGGCTCACGGCGTATATTACCGACCCTGACATGCTTTAAATTGAACCCGAAATTGATCAGGCCGATGATCATCCCGATTCCTGCCGCACCGAAAGCATAACCCCAGCCATATTTATTGCGCAGGTAAGCGGCTACAAAATTGCAAACAAGCGCTCCGATGTTAATGCCCATATAAAAGATATTGTAAGCATTATCTTTCAAAGGCTTCAGATCTTCGCGATTATATATGTTGCCCAGCAGGGTACTGATATTGGGTTTGAAAAAGCCATTTCCGCAGATGATCAGTCCCAGGGAGACAAACATCGCCGTATCTCCTGGCAGGATCAGTCCCAGATAACCTGCCGCCAGCAGGCTGCCACCGATAAAAATCGATTTAATATAGCCTAAGTACCGGTCGGCGATCATCCCGCCGATAAAAAGCGGCAGCCAGATCAGTGCGATAAAGCTGCCTGTAACATCCGCGGCCCTCTCCGGGGTGAACTGCTTGCCGTCCTTCAGATATAGCAGCAGGATACCGGCTAATAAATAATACGCAAAACGCTCCCACATTTCCGTCATAAAAAGGACATACAGGCCTCGGGGATGCTTGGCCTTGGGAGCAGTGGCTAGACTCATGCGTTTCAAAAATTAGCACCTAAAATACAGATTTCTCATTACAACGGCACCCGGATAATAGCCGCTTCCAAATTCTTTTTCAGAATGTGCGCCTGAAATTCGAATTTCGGGTCCTGATTAGCTCCAACATAGGACCCCTGGTCCGCTTATTTGACATCTATATATGAAAATTTTACTCTTAGGCTCTGGTGGAAGAGAGCATGCCCTGGCATGGAAACTGGCTCAAAGCCCCCTTTGTTCGACCTTGTTCATAGCCCCCGGCAATGCCGGCACCTCCGGGTGCGGCGTCAATGTCAACCTTTCTCCGCTGGATTTCGAAGCCGTCGGAAAATTTTGTGTCGCGGAAAGCATCGGGATGGTGGTCGTGGGACCGGAAGAACCTCTCGTCAGGGGCATTGTCGATTTTTTCGCTGCAGACCGCGCCCTGCGGAATATCCCCGTCATCGGTCCATCCGCCTCGGGGGCCAGACTGGAAGGCAGCAAAGCCTTTTCCAAGCAATTCATGGACCGCCACCATATCCCTACCGCCGGTTATCGCGAATTCAATAGCAGCAACTATGCGGAAGGGATCGGTTACCTACAGCAGCATTCACTGCCCATCGTGCTGAAGGCCGACGGCCTGGCAGCCGGTAAAGGAGTAATGATCTGCCAAAACCATGTGGAGGCGGTAGCCGAATTCGAATTGATGCTGCAGGGACATAAATTCGGCGAGGCCGGCAATACAGTAGTCGTGGAAGAGTTCCTTACGGGTATCGAGCTGTCTGTATTCGTGCTGACGGACGGACGGCATTTCCTCACCCTGCCCCCGGCGAAAGACTACAAACGGGTGGGCGAAGGCGATAAAGGACCGAATACCGGGGGTATGGGCGCCGTCAGCCCTGTACCCTTCGCCGATGCCGTCTTTATGGACAAGATCACCCAACGGATCATTATCCCTACTATCAACGGACTTTTGGCAGAGAAGATCGATTATAAGGGATTCGTTTTTATCGGAGTGATAAAAGTAGGGGAAGACCCCTATGTGATAGAATACAACTGCCGGCTGGGCGATCCGGAGACCGAAGTAGTCATGCCACGCCTGAAAAATGACCTGGTAGAGTTGTTTACGGCCGTCACAGAGCAGCGATTGAACGAATGGGAGATAGAAACTGATCATCGCACGGCCTGTACTATTGTGGCCGTCAGTGGCGGTTATCCCGGCAGCTACGAAAAAGGCCTGCCCATTACCGGCCTCGATCAGCCGCTGACCGGTGACACCCTCATCTTTCATGCCGGCACCCGCGCGGAAAAGGACGCCATCCTCACGAACGGTGGCCGCGTGCTCTGCGTCACCTCCTTTGCAGAGACAGTGTATGAAGCGGTCGACAAATCCAGGGATGTCCTCGACAAGATCGATTATGACGGTATCTATTACCGGCGGGATATCGGCTACGAGTTTCTATAAACACACATTATGCATTACAGCGACTATCTCGAACTGGACAAGATCCTGGGGGCCCAACACCCCGAAAGCGACAAGCAGGGGCAACCGGCCCATGATGAAATGCTGTTTATCGTCATTCACCAGGCTTACGAACTCTGGTTTCACCAACTGTTGTTCGAGACCGAATCCGTCATCGATATCCTGGGACAACCTGCCCTCAATGACAATTCACCCGAACTGCAGACCATCGTCCACCGGTTATCCCGTTGCGCCACTATTCTGAAAGTGCTGGTACACCAGATCGATATCATGGAGACCATGACACCGATGGATTTCCTGGACTTCCGCGATAAGCTGCGCCCGGCATCAGGGTTTCAGAGCTGGCAGTTCAAGCTGCTGGAAGCCAGGTTGGGCCTGAAATACGAGCACCGGTTCGGAAAACAGTATTATTTGTCACAGCTTCGCCAGCCCGAGATCGACCGGATAAAAGCAGGAGAGAGCCAGCCCTCCCTCCTTCAATTGCTGAACGGCTGGTTGGAGCGGATGCCTTTCTTCGATGCAACGACCTCCCGCAGCTTCTGGTCGGATTACCGGCTCCGCTACCAGCAGAGCCTGACCGACGTGGAGAAGGGCAACCTGGAATATTTTGATACCGTCTTTCAACTATCCGACGTAACAGACGTCCCGGCAGGCAGTTCAGCCCATTCTCCCGGTGCCGGCGACCGCTCCCTCTCTCCCGCCGCTTGCCGCGCCGCGCTCTTTATCATGCTCTATCGGGGATATCCCTTACTGCAGTTACCCTTCCAGGTACTGCATCAACTACTGGAGATAGACGAACAGCTCAGTACCTGGCGCTATCGCCATATGAGTATGGTCCACCGGATGATCGGCACGCGCATCGGCACGGGAGGTAGTACCGGCAAGGATTATCTGGGATCTGCTCTCGAACGTCATCACCTTTTCCGGGAGATCGCCGCACTGACCAGCTTTCTCATCGAAAGGAAAAGGCTGCCGCAACTCGACCCGGAGATGGAAAGACGACTGGGCTTTGTCGCAGGATGAAGAAAAAACCATTCCTTCGTTTTTTTATTGCCCTCCCGGGATACGATGGAGAACGTTTTGTCGTTTTGATGTCAGGCTTTGCCTGGAGGAAAAAAAAATTTGGTAGATAAAGGTCTGTGGAAAATAATCCGGTAAATCAAGGGTTTCACCTTGTTAATTCAAATTATTTCCTTCAATTTTGCTGACACTAAAGCGGACCCTGGTCCGCTGGCCGAAGGCCCATCATTAGCCGTGCATCGGGGATGGGTTAAATTTTCGGAGAAAACCATACCCGATGCACAATGTAAAAGCAGGGCGGGGCCTGCACCGATCGTAACTTAAAATCTGACCTATACACAAAATGGGATTATTCAATTTCCTTACGCAAGAAATAGCCATGGACCTGGGTACCGCCAATACCCTGATTATACACAACGACGAAATAGTGGTCAATGAACCGAGTATCGTAGCCCTGGATCGTAATAATCCCAAGAACGTGCTGGCCGTAGGCAAACGCGCCCTGATGATGCACGAAAANNGCCGAGCTCATGATCCGGGAAATGATCAAAATGATCTATCCGAAGAAGCCGCTGTTCCCCCCCAGTTGGAGAATGATGATCTGCATACCCTCCAGCATCACCGAAGTGGAAAAAAGAGCCGTCCGGGATAGCGCCGAGCAGGCAGGGGCCAAAGAGGTTTACCTGATCCACGAGCCAATGGCAGCCGCGCTGGGTATCGGTATCGACGTGGAAGAGCCCGTCGGCAACATGATCATCGACATCGGCGGCGGTACCACCGGCATCACCGTCATCGCACTCGCCGGTATCGTCTGTGACCAGTCGATCCGCATTGCCGGGGACGAATTCACCGCCGATATCATGGAGGCCCTTCGCCGGTATCACAGCCTGCTTATCGGGGAAAGAACGGCCGAACAGATCAAGATCCAGATCGGCGCCGCACTGAAGGACCTCGACAATCCCCCCGATGATATCCCTGTCAATGGCCGTGACCTTGTTACAGGGATCCCCAAGCAGATCATGGTTTCCTACCAGGAAATTGCCGAAGCCCTCGATAAGAGCATCTTCAAGATCGAAGAAGCCATCCTGAAAGCGCTGGAGACGACTCCGCCGGAACTGGCCGGGGATATCTATCGCCGCGGTCTTTACCTGACCGGCGGTGGTGCTTTGCTCCGGGGACTCGACAAAAGACTCAGCCAAAAGATCAAATTACCCGTACACATCGCCGATGATCCGCTGAAAAGCGTCGTCCGTGGGACCGGCATAGCATTGAAAAATTACGACAGATATCCGTTCGTTATGAGATAGGATCGGGTAAACAATCCAATTGATTATAAACCAAGACACCGGTGCGTAACGTTTTTCTCTTCATCAGAAGGCATTTTAACTTCCTCTTCTTCCTGGTGTTGCAGATAATATCCCTTTCTTTCCTCTTCCGGTATAATAAATTTCACGAAGCTGCCTTTTTGAACGTCAGCACCGAGATCACGGGCAGATTTAACCAGAGGTACAATAGCATAGAATATTACTTCCAGCTGAAGAAGACCAACGAATCCCTGGTCAAAGAAAACCTCCAACTCCGCCAGTTGCTGAAAGAAAATTATGAGGGCCCCGACTCCAACCGCCGGTTGATCAATGATACGATCCGCACAGATTCCGGTAAATCGATCCTGAAATACCAGATCATGGAGGCGAAAGTGGTCAATAATACAACAGCCCTACGCGCCAATTACCTGACGATCCACCGCGGGTTTGCACAGGGTGTTCGCAATAATATGGGCGTCACCGGTCCTCAGGGCATCGTAGGGTCCGTTATCAATATCAGCAGGAATTTTGCCGTCGTTATGAGTATGCTGCACCCTCATTTCGCAGTGGTCGTCAGACTCAAAAAAGGCGGCGAAACGGGCACTATCGACTGGGACGGTCTTAGCCCCAATTTTGTTACCCTTCATGCCATTGCCAAGAGCGCTAAAGTGAATGTCGGCGATACCGTCGTCACCAGCCAGACCTCCTCTCTTTTCCCCGCCAACCTGATGGTCGGGACCATCGAAGAGATCGTACCCGACAACAGTTCGAATTTTTACACACTGAAGATTAGGGTCGCTACCAACTTTTCAAATATTGAATATGTGTATGTGATTGATAATCTTCAATATGACGAGCAAAAGACCCTTGAAGACTCTACCCGCAAAAAAGTCCAATGAGTGAACTGCTGAAAAATATCATCCGCTTTATCCTTTTCATCCTGGTGCAGGTGTTCATCCTTTTCAAGATGCCGCCGTTGCACAGGTTCGTCGTTCCCTATCTCTATTATCTCTTTATCTTATGGCTGCCCTTTAGCCTGTCCCGGATGTCATTGACCTTTATCGGGTTCATTTTCGGCCTCAGCCTGGACTATTTCGTCAAAACCCCCGGCCTTCATGCCGCCGCCTGTACGCTGATCGCCTACGTCAGACCGTTCGTGATCGGGATGCTGATCTCCCAGGAAGGCGCAGATAAGAACTATATTGCCCCTTCCATTGTTAGTATGGGATGGGCTCCTTATGCAACGTATGTCATCGTGCTCACCCTCCTGCATCATACCTACCTGGTATTGCTGGAGTGGATGAATTTTGGAACTTTTATCTACTTCATTGGAAAAATCGTCGCTTCGACTGCCGTCAGCCTGTTGCTGGTCCTTTTGACCGAATTATTGTTCTTCCGTAAACAAAAATTCAGGACAAATACTATATAGTAT
Source organism: Chitinophagaceae bacterium (assembly GCA_003167015.1). GTDB lineage: Bacteria > Bacteroidota > Bacteroidia > Chitinophagales > Chitinophagaceae > Puia. Next base: position 27,476 of record PMUF01000281.1, read on the forward strand.
TCTCCCGTTTTTCACGTTAATACCGGTACTTTGTAAATTGTAGGTAGCTTTCCTCATATGTC
>PMUF01000159.1 GCA_003167015.1 Chitinophagaceae bacterium
CTGCCCCCGGTATAGTCTATGCCGGCGTCTTTTTCCCAGACAGAGGGCATGCTGTTGATCAGCACCGCGCCACCAATGCCCGCCCCATACAAACTGCCGGCTGTACCCTTGATGACTTCCATCGACTGGAAATTGTAGAAGCCCAGTTCGTTGAGGTATGTATTGCCACCCGGATCTGTCAGCGGAATCTCGTTATAATAAATTTTGACATCCCTCACGCCAAAAGGAGACCGTATCGAACTACCCCTGATGTTCAACCGGTAACTGCCGGGCGAGCGTTCTTCCATTCTCACGCCAGGGTTTTCGTTCATGGCCGATAAGATGCTAAGGTTGCTAAAGCGGTCGAGAGAGGCCTTGGTGACAAGGCTGACCGGGGCATCGACCTCCGTGAGCCGCCGGTTTTGCTCATAGGCTTTCACCACCACGGCATTCAGTGGCCGCGTATCGGATGAATCAGTCAGAAATACGGGCGGATGAGTCTCCTGTGCGGATATAATCGTCGCATAAAAAAAGGCGGGAAGCAGCAGCCAGGTGATTTTCTTCATCCGGAGGAATTGGTTTTGAGCTAAAAATCAAAGATAGAGCAGAATAATCATTATCTTCAAACTACTCAAAAACAAAGCTGTCTGCCGTTAAATCGCCTGCCATTTGAACCCCAACCAAAGCATGAGCAATAAACAACTGAATCTTTTCGATCTCGCTATGATCGTCGTGAGCCTGGTCATTGGCATGGGCATTTTTCGGACGCCTGTAGTAGCAGCTGCAAGGGCCGGTACTCCCTTGCTATTCTTTCTCGCCTGGCTGATCGGTGGGGTGATAGCCTTGTGCGGCGCACTCACCTATGCGGAGATCGGCAGCCGCTACCCTGTTACCGGGGGGTATTACAAGATCTTCTCCTATGGCTTTCATCCTTCCCTGGGCTTTGCTATCAATTGTGTCGAGCTCGTGTCCAATGCCGGCTCCGTCGCCGCCGTCGGTATCATCGGGTCGGAATACATCGGCCGCTTTTTTTATGATGGCCCCACGCCCGAGATCTTCAAACAGCTGGTAACGGCAGGCGGGATCGTCTTATTTTATGTCATCAATCTCTTAGGGCTGAAAATGAGCAGCCGGGTGCAGAATACGCTGACCATTTTTAAGATCCTGCTGATCCTGCTGTTGCTGACCTCCTTATTCGGTCACCATGCCGTGTCGGTCCATCCCCTGTCCGTGCTGCCGGTCATACCCTCCAGCCATCCGGGTTGGCTGACCGCCCTCGGGTATGGGCTTGTCGCTGTATCCTTCAGCTATGGCGGATACCAGCAAACGATCAACTTCGGCGGTGAGGTGCGCGATCCGGGCCGTGTCGTTCCCCGCGGGATCGGCTATGGTGTCGCCCTGATCATCGTCCTTTATCTTTCCCTCAATTTCGTCTATGTCAAAGTCATTGGTTTCGAACACCTGAAGAATGCCGATTCCATCGGAGCCGTATTGATGGACCACCTGTTCGGACCGGTGGGTGACAATATTTTCCGCGTCCTGATGTTCCTGTCGGTCATGGCATACGTCAACGTCGCCCTGTTGAGCAACCCCCGGGTCATGTTTGCCATGGGTGACGAGGGCATCTTCCCCGCCCTTTTCCGGATCACGACGCCCGGCCGCGGGGTGATCGTCTGGTCGCTGACCGCCTTCTCCGCGGTGATCCTCATCACCCTGGTGTTTACCAGCACGGTAGAAAAGATCATTAACTATACTATTTTTCTCGACAGCATTGCCTTCATCACCTCCGCCTCCACCATTTTTATTATGCGTCGCCGGAAAACGGGGGAGGAAAGGGATATCTACCGGATGAAATTCTACANNGTGACCAGCATTATCCTGGGCGATCCGCGTTCGGCGATGTACGGCGCCCTGATCTTTGCCGGTTTCCTGGCCCTGTATTTCCTGATCCGACAGCGTAAAGTGACCACCGGCTAAAACCCTGGAAAAATTTGTTTTAAATTTGCCCCATGAGTATGAAAAAACTACTGCTCCTGCTAACCTTACCTGTCTCACTTTTCCCCTTCACCATCCGTGCACAGGATTTTCATGCGCAGGATACCGCCCGCGCTCTCCACGATACCACCCCCGTTCAGGCTACCGTCCACGCGCAAGGCAACTGGGACCTGACACGGTGCGTCGAATACGCCCTGGCCAATAATATCTCCGTTAAGCAGGCCGATGTGCAGGCTCGTATTGCCAAACTGACCCTGGACCAAAGCAAACTCTCCCAGATCCCTACCGTTACCGTCGGCTCTTCAGCCGGCATTAACTCCGGCCGTTTCCAGAACCCGATCACCTATACGCTGGAGACGCAAACGACCTTCCAGAATAACCTGTCCCTCCAGAGCACCGTTACGCTTTTCAATGGCTTTTATCTCCAGCGGACCATCGACGCCAATCGGTTTGCCTGGCAGGCCACCCTCGCCAACACAGACAAGCTGAAAAACGATATTTCGCTCAACGTGGCCAATGCCTATTTGCAGGTGCTGCTCGCCGACCAGACGACCGCGGCCTCCCTGCTGCAACTCCACCTCTCCCAAAATCAGCTGGAATTGACCCGTAAACAGGTAAGGGCAGGAACCCTGCCGGAACTCAACGCCGCGGAACTGGAATCCCAGGCGGCGCAGGACAGCAGTACTTATATCACGTCTAAAGGCAACACCATCCAGGCCATCCTTACCCTCAAAGCCTATATGGATCTCGACGCCTCCGTACCTTTCGATGTGGATACGCCGCCCATAGAAGAGATTCCCATCGAGCCGCTGGCAGACCTGCAGCCCGAGTCGGTCTATGCGCTGGCCCTGGCCAACCAGCCGCTGCAGAAAATGGATGCGCTGCAGATCCAATCGGCCCACCAGACCGTCCGGGCAACGAAAGGGGCCATGTTTCCCGTTGTCAGTCTGTTTGGCAACCTGGGTTCCAACTATTTGAATACGCCCGGGCAAGCGGCGATCCCCTATGCGTCTTTTCTTGATACAATCGGGCATGTGGCCGGCAGCGGTACTCCGGTGACCACCCCGGTGCCGGTATATAAATATGTCGATACCAAAGCGCCGGGCTATTTCACGCAGATCAATAATTATTTCGCCCAGGCGGTAGGGGTTACCGTCAGCATCCCCATCCTCAACCAGGGAATCCTTCGGACGAACTATGCCAAATCAAAGCTGAATCTTCGCAACCAGGAGCTGCAGCTCGACCAGGACAACCTGACCCTCAAACAGAATATCTACCAGGCATACACGGCGGCGGTAACGGCCCTGCAGAAATTCGAAGCCAACAAGATCACGCTGGCCGCTACGCAAAAGAGCTACGAATACGCACAGAAAAGATACAACGTCGGCATGCTCAATACCATCGACCTGCTGACTAACCAGAACAACTTTTTCAATGCAAAGATTAACCTGCTTTCCTCTCAGTTCGATTATGTGTTCAAGA
>PMUF01000366.1 GCA_003167015.1 Chitinophagaceae bacterium
CTGGACATGATCTGGCCGTTGAGCATCATCATTCGCGGGCTGACGAGCCATGACTCGCAGGAGATCGTCGCCTGTCTGAAGCAGCTGCAGCACAGCCATGCGGGGACAGGGTTCATGCATGAATCTTTTCATAAGGATGATGTGTCGAACTATACGCGCAAATGGTTTGCCTGGGCGAATACGCTGTTTGGGGAATTTGTGCTGAAGACGTACCGGGAGAACCCTGCTGCACTGTCATAGGGTAGTCAAAAACCTTTATAATATGAAACTGTTTTTAACCATCGCGCTTTGTGCAGGATGTTTTTTTTCGGCTTTGGCGCAGGACGACCTGTATCAGTCTGCCAAGGCGCTGCATTTACCGATCGACAGCAGCACCCAACTGGTCACTTACAGCGGGGAAGTCAGGGGAAATAAAACTACGGAAGATTTATTTAACAGAGCGCTGGAATGGCTGGACACGGCCTTTCGGTATTCAAGCACCGGACTGCGGATCGCGGATTTGGGAACAGGAAAAATAGTCTGTACGGTGAGCGTGCTGGACACGCTGCCGTCGTACGCGTATGCTACCCTGACGTTTACGGTATCGATCAAGATAAAAAATGGGAGGGGTTATAAATATAAATTCACCAATTTTTATTTCGACCATGTGGCTGTGGGCGGGATTCCCAATGTCCCGGTCGAGCCGATGATGCATGCGACACGAAAACAATACGACACATTTGTAGGCAGTCCTTCGATAGGAGGATACCAGAGTCTGCTGGACAAAATACTGGCGCCGATCGACGGGCTTATGCAAATTCAGATTGCCAGTCTCAATCACAGCATGACGAGGGATACGAGCGGCGACAAGAATACATGGTAGCCGCGGCAGAGGGCCGGATCAGTTGACCGTCACCAGGTAATAATTCTTCTTCCCTTTCTGAACCAGGATATATTTTCCGTGCAGGAGCAGCGAACTATCGACGGCCAGCTGGGTATTTTCCACTTTTTTCCGGTTAATGCTGATGCCGCCGCCCTGGATGAGTTTGCGTGCTTCGCCTTTGCTGGCGATGATGCCGGTCTCTGCCAGGAAGGTGACCGCGTCAGGGTTTTCGTTGAGTCGGGCGGCGCTGAAATCAAAGCGGGCGATACCTTCTATGGATTCCAGGTCTTCTGCGCTGAGGGATTCAGCGGGCGCGGATTGGTTGGCGAAGATCTTTTCGGTGTCAGCCAGCGCTTTCTGGTAACCTTCTTCCCCATGTACAAATAAAGTGACTTCCCTGGCCAGGGTTTTTTGCAGGAGCCGGGATTCGGGTTTAGCGGCGTGTTAGCTGGTAAGGGCGCCGATCTCGGTGGTGGTCAGGAAAGTAAAGATCTTTATCCATTTTTGAGCATCAGCGTCGGTCGCATTCAGCCAGAACTGATAAAAGAGGTAGGGGGATGTTTTTTCGGGGTCCAGCCAAACGTTGCCTTTCTCGGTCTTGCCGAACTTGCCGCCGTCCGCCTTGGTCAGCAGGGGACAGGTGAAGGCGTAGGCCAAACCGCCGCTCTTGCGGCGGATAAGCTCTGTTCCGGTAGTGATGTTGCCCCACTGGTCGCTGCCGCCCATTTGCAGTTTGCAATTTTTATGGGTATAAAGCCAGTAAAAGTCGTATCCCTGGACCAGCTGGTAGGTAAATTCCGTGAAACTCATACCGTTTTCGCCTTCCAATCTCTTCTTTACGCTGTCTTTTGCAGACATGTAATTGACAGTAATATGTTTGCCTATATCTCGGATGAAATCCAGGAAGGTGATGTTACGGAACCAGTCATAATTATTGACCAGCAGGGCGGCATTGGGCCTGGTGGGGCTAAAGTCGAGGTATTTTTCGAGTTGCCGTTTGACGCCGGCGAGGTTATGGTTGAGGGTTTCTTCGCTGAGGAGATTTCTTTCTTCGCTCTTGCCGCTAGGGTCGCCGACCATGCCGGTAGCGCCCCCGACGAGCGCAACTGGTTGATGTCCAGATCGTTGTAAATGAACCAATAGGAGGATGGGCACAAGGCTGCCGATGTGCAGGCTATCCGACGTAGGGTCGAATCCGATATAGCCGGAGGTTATTTCTCCGTTCAGGCTTAATTTATTCAGTTGCTCTTCTGTTCCGGGCATGATATCCTGGATCATGCCGCGCCATTTTAGTTCTTCGATCAAGTTCATGAGTTGGGTCAGCGATTTTGCCCGCAAATTAAAGCTTTCCGGCCATTTTATCCGGGAAGAGGACGCGAGAGCGAGAGGGCGCACTAGGGAGAGGACGCGTGAGCGTCCGATATACCCGAAGGGTACGGACGAGGAGGGCCGTGGCGAAGCAGGCCCAACGAAGTCTTCAGGGCCAGCGTTGTGGTCGGGCAGGCAGGGATACAACCGATCCCAGAAGCGGGAGCCCTGTGCGAGGTGGCTGTCATAGGCGATTTTAGAAGCGGCAGCGCTGTGATCGGGCAGGGCAGGAATGTGTGGGAACGGAGGGGGCTGGAAGGCACGCCGGGAGCGGGTGGGATTAGTATGTTAAGGGTACAATATTGTGAATAAAAGCCCGTTATACGAGGATATCCAATAAACCAATTTTCGCGGAAATCCAGTTGAGACGATGATCCGAACCCTTACCCTTGAACTGAAGCGTTATCCGACCCTTGAAACTTCGTCGCGGGATGAATTTCTTCCGTATAAAAACCATAACCGTTGGCTTATGTTGAAAAGATTGTGGGGTAAGATAAGTCATTACTCCTTGCTGATCGTCGTCGGATCCTTTCTCTGCCTGTCTGCTTCTGCCCAGTTCACTACTTATTCCAATGAATTTATGAATATTGGCGCGGGTGCGCGTGGAATGGCCATGGGTGATGCGCAGGTAGCCTCGGTATCGGATGGTACGGCAGGTTACTGGAATCCTGCGGGGCTGGCGAATATGAATGGGGGGCTTCCGCAGCTGAACCTTATGCATGCGGAATATTTTGCGGGTATTGGCAAGTATGACTACGGTAACCTGGTCCTACCGCTAAAGGATAAAAAGCGGACATTGGGGATCACGCTGCTGCGTTTTGCCGTCGATGATATTCCCAACACTATTTTCCTTGTCAACCCGGATGGTTCGGTGAATTATTCCAATATTACCAGCTTTTCTTCTGCGGATTATGCCTTACTGCTTTCTCTGGCGCAAGCGGCGAAGTTGCCCGGGGGGCAACAGATCAATTTTGGCGGCAATGCCAAGATCATTTACCAGACGGCCGGAGGGTTTGCGCATTCCTGGGGGTTTGGGTTCGATGCTGCGACGCAGATCATCGGCAACAACTGGAAGGTGGGAATTGTAGCCAGGGATGTGACGACGACGTTCAATGCCTGGTCTTTCAGTCTCGATCAGGCGATGCAGGAGGTTTTCTACGAGACGAATAACATGATCCCGGGTAAAACGATCGAGTTGACGGCTCCTCAACTGATTGTCGGAGGTTCGTATAGTTTCAAATTCAGCCGTAAGCTGAGCCTGCTGGTGGAGGCGGACATGGATGTTACCTTCGACGGGCAGCGGGATGAGGTGATCAGTTCGAACCCGATCAGCATCGACCCCCGGGTGGGGCTGGAGTTGAATTTCAAAAATGTATTTTTCGTCAGGGCGGGGGCGGATAATTTTCAGAAGGTGCTGGATGATGCGGATACGACCAATACCAAACAGATCTGGATCTTCCAGCCGAGCGTAGGGGTAGGGTTCAAGGTAGGGGATGTGCAGATCGATTATGCCTTCACTAACCTGGCGAATCAGTCTTATCCGTTATATACCAATGTTTTTTCATTAAAACTCGATATAAGAAGGAAGGAAAAGAAAGTGTTCAAGCCGAGGCCATAAGGGGTCGGGGTTCCAAGGGACCGGCAGGGTCCGGGAAGCGTGAGGTCCCGGGAGTATTGAGATCCGGGGCACATTGGGGTCCCTTGAGGCCGACGCGGCAGGCACAGTGGGAATGGAAGTTCGACAAATAAATTTTGAACTGTATGAAAACCTTTTTTACTATTCTGGTCTTACTCCTGGGCCTGGGGCTTTCCGCCCAGCAGTACAACAATGAGTGGATCAATTTTAGTAACACTTATTACAAATTCAAGGTAGGGGCCAACGGTCTGTACCGCATCCCGCAGTCGGTGCTGGCGGCTGCCGGGCTGGGCAGTGTTCCGGTACAGAACTATCAGTTGTTCCGTAACGGGCAGGAGGTGCCTGTCTATACTTCTTCGCAGAGCGGGGCACTGGGGGCTAACGGCTACATTGAATTCTGGGGCCGGATGAATGACGGCGTTCCCGATGTTCCGTTATATTACAATCCCATCTATCAGCATACGAAGCACAGCAGTCTTGAAACGGATACCGCGGAGTATTTCCTGACCGTGAATTCTACAGGGAACACCTTTCATTATACTCCTACTGCCAATAATCCGGGCAGCTCAAGCTTGCCGGTAGAGCCCTATTTCATGTATAATGCCGGTGCCTATTTCAAATTGGCTCTCAATCCCGGTTTTGCGCAGGTCGTGGGGGAATATATTTATTCTTCTTCCTATGACCTGGGGGAATTCTGGAGTTCCGGCGATATCTATCCTGGTACACCGCTGCAGAGTACTATGTCCAACCTGTATGTGTATTCGGGGGGACCGAATGCCAGCATAAGGTTCGGCATGGTCGGGGATGCGGACGATACCCGGACAGTGGAACTGACCGTGAATGGAACGGTGGTCGGAGATACGGTCATGAACGGCTTCAACGACTGGCTGACCACTGAAACGGTGCCGGTGAGCTTGCTAAGTTCGAATTCCATCACTGTGGGCTATGTCAACAATTCACCGGTGACGACGGATTGGATGGTCGCGAGTTTTTACGAGCTGAATTATCCGCGACAGTTCAATTTCGGCGGCAATGAAGATTTTTATTTCCAGCTGCCGGCGCGGGGCGCAGGTTTTTTGCTGAACATTACCAATGTCCCGCTTGTTGCGGGTAATACGCCTGTGTTGTATGACGAGACGAACGGCCTGCAGTATACGGCCGTTGTCAACCCTGACAATTCGCTGTCATTTGCGTTGGGTGGGTCTACTGCCACCCGCAACCTTGTGCTGGTGAATGAGGATCCGGCCACCGTGCAGACCGTCACGGGATTAACTGTCCATAATTTCGTGAATTTCAGCAATACTGCCAACCAGGGTAATTACCTGATGATCACCAACCCTATTCTATATACATCTTCCACGCCCGGCGACAATCCAATAACGGATTATAAAAATTACCGGAGTTCTTCGGCCGGCGGCGGGTTCAATGCCCAATCGTACGATATCAATGAACTGATCGATCAGTTCGGCTTCGGGATCAAGAAGCATCCGATCGCGATTCAGAATTTTCTGCGCTATGCCATGAGTACCTGGGCAGTCAAGCCACAATATGTCATGTTTGTAGGGCATAGTCTGTGCTATACGGACTATGTTTCCTATAGCGAGTATGCGCATAGCCCCCTTGCCGATCAACTGGACCTGGTACCCACCTTTGGTTATCCGGCATCGGACAATAAGCTGACGGTAGACAATGGAACGCAGGCAGTGCCGTTGATACCGAACGGCCGCTTGTCTGTGGTGAGCGGTGATGAACTAAATACGTACCTGCAAAAGGTGAAAGAGTATGAGTCGACGCAGCAGACGGCCCCCAATACGGTGGCCGGAAGATTATGGATGAAGAACGTCCTTCACCTGACGGGGGTCAGCGAGCCCTATCTGGGCACCATCATCTGTAACTACATGACAGCTTATCAGCAAATTATTTCAGATACCCTGATGGGGGCCAATGTGTATACGTTATGTGATGGTAATGCCACGGCTGTGAGCCAGGTGCCGAGCGGGTTCATATCGACCCTTTTCAGTACCGGATTCTCTATGATGGATTATTTCGGGCACTCTTCGGACACGGAACTGGGCTATGACCTGGATAACCCCAATGTATACCAAAACCAGGGGAAATACCCTATTTTCTACATCAATGGTTGTCAGGCGGGTGATTTTTTTGTGTATGATCCACTGAGGTTTACGCTCGACAAGACTTTTTCGGAGTCGTATACGCTGGCGCCGGAACAGGGTGCTGTCAGCGTTGTGGGGGCGACCAGCTTCAGCATCGTCAATTACGTCAATCTCTTATTGAATGGATTTAATACCCTGTTGACGGGCGCCGACTACGGCAAGTCGACGGGCATACTGGAGAAAGATGCGCTGCAGTCCTTGTGGAACGCCGCGCCGGGCGACTTTTTTGCACGTCAGCACGTCGAGCAGATCGTGATCGGCGGTGATCCCTACCTGAAGTTAAACCAGCAGGCGCTGACTGATTATGATGTGGAGTCGTCGACCGTCGTGATCAACCCCAGCTTTGTCGCGGTATCCAATAATTACTTTACGGTCAATGCTCATTTCTATAATCTCGGTAAGTATTCACAGGATTCGATCAACGTCCTCATCACGAGAATCTATCCCAACAACACCACGGCTACGATCTATAATAAAAAAATTGCGGGCTTTGCGTATGCCGATTCGATCTCGCTGAACGTGCCCATTATCGCCACCCGGGATCAGGGTCAGAATTATATCATCGTGACGATCAATTCGACAAATACTGTCCCGGAGGTTACTATGCAAAATAATACGGTCAAGTCCGGGGTTTATATTTATCAAAATGATGCAGCTCCCGTGTATCCTTACAATTATGCCATCATCAATACGAATACTTCGAAATTGGTGGCCTCCACAGAGAACCCGCTGCTGCCTTCGGCCCAGTACATCATGCAGATAGATACTACGACTCTGTTCAATTCTCCTATGCTGGTCTCCAAGACGTTGACTTCCGTGGGGGGAGAGTTGGAATTCCAACCCGGGATCACTTACAGGGACAGTACCGTCTATTACTGGCAGGTTGCCGCAGTGCCGCCCACCGGTCAGCCTTACAAATGGAATGGTTTTTCCTTCATTTATATCGACCCGAGTCACAGCCTGACGGGGGCCAACCAGTCGCATTTTTACCAGCATACCCAATCCACGTTGACGGGTTTGCTGCTGGATACCGCTAACCGGCAATGGCAATTTCAGCCGCTGACCAATGTTTTGAACTGCAGGAATGGGGTATTTCCGGACGCTGCTCCCGATGCGGATGATGAAGAGGTGCTCATCAATGGCAATCCGAATTACATCCAGAGCGTATGCGGCATTTCGACTATTTACTTCTGTGTTTTCAATCCCGTTACGTTCAATCCCTGGTATAATGCTCCCACCGGAAGCCCCGGACGTTTTGGCAGCCAGTCGCCATGCGGCCCTACGCGGGAATACGAATTTATCTATAATATCCTGGACACGAATCAGCGAAGGCTGGCGGTCCAGTTCCTCGACCTCATTCCCAATAATTCTTATGTCGTGGTATTCAACTGTTCCGGCGACTACACAGCGAGCGATACCTATGCGAGCACCTGGGAGGGCGATACGTCTTATCTGGGTTCGGGTAATTCTATGTATGAAAGATTAAAAGCGCAGGGATTTTACAATATAGATTCTTTTTATTTTCCACGGGCGTTTATCTTCTTATATCAGAAAAACAATCCTACGAACTTCAAGCCAATATCGGCGTTCAGCCAGGGGATTACCGATGAAGTCAGTCTCGCGGGCAATTATATTACGCCGGATTCACTGGGTACTATCACCTCGCCGCAATTCGGTCCGGCGAAGAACTGGCATGAGATGTACTGGTCGGGCGGCAGCCTGGAGAACCCTTCGACCGATTCGGTGATCCTGCAGGTGACGGGCGTCGATACCAATGGAAATGTTTCCCCACCTCTTTATACGATAACGGGGATACAAAACCAGCCGATCAATATTTCAGCCATCAATCCCAAAACATATCCATATGTACAATTGAACCTTGCGGTTCGGGACAGTACGCATGGTACTCCTTATCAGCTGAAATACTGGCGGGTGACCTATGATCCTGTTCCGGAAGGGGCGCTGGCGCCCAATATCTTCCTGAAAGGGGCGGACACCGTTTCGCTCGGGCAGCCGATCGAATTCGGCATTGCGTTCAAGAATGTAAGTCCTTATGCGTTCGACAGCATGACGATCCAGATGTATATCCAGGACAAGGGCAATGTCATGCATTATATTACCTTACCTAAGCGAAGACCCATTGTAAGCGGCGATACGCTGACCCTTGATTATCTCATCGACTCCAAGAACTTCAGCGGGGCCAATACGATCTTTGTGAATTTCAATCCGAAGGTGCAGCCTGAGCAGTATTTCTTTAACAACTTCGTCTATAAGACCGTGTATGTCAAGTCGGATGGCCGAAGTCCGACCCTGGATGTGACTTTCGACAATGTGCATATTCTGAATGACGATATTGTCTCGGCCAAGCCGCATATCCAGCTGAAACTACAGAGCCCCTCCGCGCTGTTGCTGACGGATACTTCCTTGTTTACGGTGCAGGTACAATATCCTGACGGGTCGTTGCATTCCTATCATTTCAATACCGATACGCTGAGGTTGACACCGGCTACGAGTGCGAGCAATAACGTGGCGACGGTGGATTTCACGCCATCTTTTACAACGCAATACAATGCTTCGGGGGATATTTATCAACTGGTCGTTTATGCGAAAGATGAATCGGGTAATTCCGCGGGGGCTTCGCCATACCGTATCGGTTTCGAGGTCATCAACAAAGCGATGATCTCCAATATCCTCAATTATCCCAATCCTTTTTCGACCTCGACTGCCTTTGTCTTTACGATCACGGGGAGCCAGGTGCCGCAGAATATCAAGATCGAGATCCTGACGATTACGGGTAAAGTGGTCAAACAGATCACTACCGAGGAATTGGGACCGCTGCATGTGGGGACGAATATTACGCAGTACAAGTGGAATGGTACGGATATGTACGGGAACAAGCTGGCTAATGGGGTATATCTGTATCATGTGGTGACGAACCTGGACGGCAAGTCGCTGCAGAAGTATACGGCGACGGGTGACAATACAGCCCAATTCTTCAATAACGGGTATGGGAAGATGTATCTTATGAGATAGCCGGACCCTGTTGTGCGGGTTGGGAGGGAGTGGGGTGGCTTTTCAGCTGTAGGAAAAAGGATTCGAAGTAGCGAAAGCTGAGGGTGGCGAGGGCAAAGGATAAGAGGAGGCAGGCTGTCATGGACAGTGTCATGGCAAGGTTATCATGGCCGGGCCAGCGGGTGATCCCCCAATAGAGTATTTTTGTTCCCAGGGTATGGATGATGGGGTAGTGCAGGATGTATAATCCGTAGGAAATTTTTCCGCAGTAACGTAGGAACGGGTGTTCGAAAAATCGGGCCATGGCCCCATTGCCGGGCATTACGCAAAGATGTATCACGCACGCGAATAAGAGTGCAAGCAGGGTATAGCCAATGGTCCCGTTGAACGGGCTGGCGAGGTCAACACTTTTTACCAGTACGTTTCCGGCTATTATGAGGGCCATCAGGGCCAGGGTGAGTATCCTGGCTATTTTCACAGGGATCTTTGCGCCCTCTGCGTGGAGTTGGCAGAGCAAGGCGCCGATGATGAGGCTGTCAACCCGAAAGAAGGTATTGAAATAATTGGCTGTGTGTGAGGAAGGGTAGTTCAGATAGCAGATGGTCCTGGCTGTCATGATGACGATGACGAGGCCGGTAAAGATCCTGAAGCTTGCACGGGGGAAGGGCATGAGGAGGATAACCAATGGCCAGACGAGGTAAAATTGTTCTTCGATGGCGAGGGACCAGAGATGTGCAAGGGATGGATTGCGGGGGAGGCCGGAAAAGACAAGGGGCCAGTTTTGCAAAAACAGGAGGTAGCTTTTC
>PMUF01000664.1 GCA_003167015.1 Chitinophagaceae bacterium
ATCGATGAAGGTATTGTCTACCAGGCCATGGTGCGCAGGGTACAGACCGGTGGCGAGACTATAGTGGTTGGGGAAGGTGACGGATGGATAGGACGGTATCATGCCCGAAGCTGCCACCCCAGCAGCCCGTAAGGCCTTCAGGTGGGTCGCATTATACTTGTCGGCGAGATCATACCGGAAGCCGTCGGATGAAATGAAGATCACGTAAGGCTTTTGCTGCTGCTGCGGACTATTGGCCCGGTTGGGGATGACCTGTTGAGTGCTGTCGGTGATGGCCTGGGCGAATGAGCTGGCAGAGATGCCGCCGACCAGCAGGATGGACATGAGCAGACTTCGCATAATGCGTAATTTTCGCCAAACTTACTCAATAAATGTATCCGGTGTGTTAATTCTCCCGCCTGGGGCCGGTCATTCGGCCGACTCTTCCTGCGGCCGGTCCTGTACGACCGTGAGATCGGCCAGCTCGACGGTGATGGGAACCAACCCGACCTGCACGATGGCTTTTTTGCCCCGGATCTCTTTGACCGTGCCGACCTGGTGATTCTTTTTCATCATCACCTTATTGCCGATCTGAGCATTGCCGCCGATCTCGGTATATTTCGCGTCGAATTTTTTGCGCACTTTTTCATTGACCTGCTTTTCCTTCTGCTTGAACAGCAGCGACTGCATCTGCTTGATCACTTCATTCTTATCCTCGGCCTTGCGCCAGTCGAAGACGATCTGCCGCAGCTTACGCTCCATTTCCTTAAGGTATTCAATCCTTTCCTCGGTGATCTTGTTCTGTTGTTTGAGGATCTCTACCTGCTGCTGATGACGTTCCCGATGGATCAGCGCTTCCATTTCCTTCTTCAGCTTCTCATTCTCCTTCAGCAGCTTATTCAAATCCTTCTCCCGCAGTTCGAGCTGACGGAGATCCTGCTCGGTCGCATTCAGCAACTTGTCCAGCCGGAAATGGTCTTCGTCTACCAGGGTCCTGGCCCGCTGGATCAGCCGCGGTTCCAGTCCGATGCGCTCGGCAATGGAAAAAGTATAGGAGCTGCCGGGCTTGCCGATGATCAGCTGATATAGAGGCTGAAGATTGGTCTCGTCAAAGGCCATCGCCCCGTTGACAACCCCGGCGGTCTTGCCGGCCATGACCTTCAGGTTGAGATAATGCGTCGTGACGATACCGAAAGCATGTTTACGCACCAGCTCTTCAAGGATGACCTCGGCAAAGGCGCCGCCCAGGTTGGGGTCACTGCCGCTGCCCAGCTCGTCGATGAAGAAGAGGGTCCGGCCATTCGCATTCTCCATGAAATATTTCATGTTCTTCAGATGAGAACTATAGGTACTCAGCTCGAACTCCAGGCTCTGCGTGTCGCCGATGTGGATCATCAGCTGTTTGAAGATCCCCAGCTCGCTGTCAGGATGAACGGGTATCAGCAGTCCGCTCTGGATCATCAGCTGTAACAGCCCGACCGTTTTCATGGTCACCGTCTTACCGCCCGCATTAGGGCCGGAGATGACCAGCAGCCGGTCCTTATCATTGAGCGAAATATTCGTTGGAATGGTGGGCTTTTGGTTCTTCCGGTTGTAGAGATACAGCAACGGATGATAGGCCTGCCGTAACAGCACATGCGATTTGTCCACCAACTGGGGAAAATTACCGTTCATGTCCCCCGCCAGGCGTGCCTTGGCGCGGATGAAATCGAACTCCCCGAGGATATCGTGCCAGACCTGCAGCAGGGGGGCATGTTCCGACAGTCTTGCCGTCAGCTCGCGTAGGATACGGTTGACCTCTTTGATTTCGGCATGTTCGAGGGAGAAGACTTCATTGTTGAGTTCGATGGTCTCTTCCGGCTCTATGAAGGAAGTGCGGCGGGTATCGCTCTCCCCATGGAGGATGCCCTTCACCTGTCGCTTTTGTTCCGCAAAAATAGCGACCACCCTCCTGCCGTTCAGGAAAGACTCTTCGATATCGGCCACATAACCCGCCTTGCCAAGCCGCGATACGATCCGATCGAAGACCCGGCGAAGCTCGTTGCGACGGCGGAAAAGATTCAGCCGGATTTTGGCCAGTTCCTCGCTGGCATTATCACGCACCGTCCCCGATTCATCCAGCACTTCGTCGATGGCGGCAATGATGGCTTTTTCATAATGCGTGGGATCGATGACCTTGACGAGCGCAGGATAGGTGGTACGCCGGTCAGCATCGAACCAGCGGAATAGGCTCTGCGTACTCTCCGCCAGCCGGCGGATTTGCAGGAATTGCTCGCCGGAAAGGACAGCCCCGGGAATGCCCAGCAATTTCAGTTCCCGCGCCAGGTTCAGCGTATAGTCGTTGGGGAAATGCTGTCCACTCTGCATCAGTTGCTTAAACTCATGGGTCTGCTGCAGTTGCAGCGCAATGTATTCCCGGCGGGTATGGATACGAAGATCTTCTGCCCGTGCCCGGGCATATTCCGTATTGCAATGCCCTGCCAGCAATGCCCTGATCTTATCAAATTCCAACTGTACCAACGCCGATTCCGGAAAAATTCTCATACCTGTATAGCCTTGTGGCCAATCCTCTCATTTTTAGGAATGGCAAAGGTACGTCAATCGCCGCAACCGGGTATCAGGCCGCAGCCGTTTCACGGGTGACACCTGCCTGACCCACGCCGTCGGCGGCGCCGGCAGCATCTGCACTATTACCGCCTTTTGCAGGTGTGGACAGGTAGCGCCAGAAAAAGGCCAGCAGGATCAGCGCCATGATCCCCGATCCGAGCACGGTTTCAGGCGCACCGGCATATTGCGAGACAGCCCCTATCAACAGGCCGCCTAACGGCATCATCCCGAAATAGGCCATGGCGAAATAGCTGATCACCCGCCCGCGCATCGCAGGAGCAACTGTCGTCTGGATGATGGTATTCGTCATCGTCGTCTGCGCCATCATACCGAAGCCCGACATAACAGCAAAGATCATGGCCAATGGGAACCAGGGCGTGTACGCAAACAGGATCAGCCCGACACCGAAGATCATCGTATTGTTCCGCAGGATCCTCTTTCGGCCCATCTCACTGGTGGCATTGGCGGACGTCAGATACAAAGAGCCGCAGATTGCCCCCAGTCCGATAAAGCTGTTGATCAAGCCAAAAGTAGCGGCATTGCCATGAAAAATAACCTTCGCATAAATGGGCAGCAAGGTAGAGAAAGGAATGACGAAAAGGCTCATGCCCGCCAGCAGCAGAATGACTCTGGCAATGGACGGTGTCCGGTTAAGGTATTCCCAGCCTTCACGCAATTCGCCGATGGCGTTCTTATTCCGCGTTGTCTTCACATAAGGAGAAAGTCTCATCCGAAGCAGCGAAGCGATGACGGCCAGGAAACTCAACGCATTCAACAGAAAACAGGCGCCGGCGCCCATACTCTGCAACACAACACCGGATATCGCGGGACCGGCCAGCCTGGCCAGGTTGACCATCATAGAATTGAGGGCCAGGGCATTGGGCAGATGTTCCTTGTCATCGACCATTTCGTATACCAGCGACTGCCGCGCAGGGACATCGAAGGCATTGATCGCTCCGAGTATGATACTGATCCCCAATATTTCCCAGACGGTATAGTGGCCCAGCAGCACCAGGATGGCCAATAGTACGGATTGTACCAGGGAAGAGATTTGTGTGATCAATAACACCTTGTAACGATCATACCGGTCGGATACAACGCCTCCGGCGGTGGACAAAAGAAAAGAAGGAAATTGAGTGCAAAACATCGCAACGCCCAGCATAAAGGCCGAATGGGTCAGGGTATAAACGACCCAGCTGACGGCAGTGCGTTGCATCCAGGTACCGATCAGGCTTATGGATTGTCCGTAAAAGTACAGCCGGTAATTGCGGCTGCCAAAGGCAGTGAACGTAGGGAGTTTCATAATATCTTTTATTAAAGCCGCCGGAGGCGGCTTGTCCGAAGGACAGACTTTAGCGCTTTTGCCGGAGATGCGCTAATTTTCCAAACAGAGCATCTCCGGCACATTTATTCATCAATGAGTTTTGTCATGACCTTGAGGGCCTCCATCAACAGGTCTTTTTCCGCAGGACTGACCTTTTCGTGCAGCGCATGGGCCAGCCATTCCTGCTTGCGCTGCCGGCTATCTTCCACAAGGGCCTTGCCTTCTGCGGTCAGGGAAAGTAATATCTTCCGTTTATCCTCTTCGGAAGGAGTCTTATGGATATAGTTGAGCTCGTATAAATGGTTGATGATCTGCGACATAGACTGCGTGGTCACCTTTTCCATCTGGGCGAGGGCAGAGGCGGCAAGCTCCCCATGGTTGTACAACGACCCCATCGTTGACCGTTCAGTCAGCGACAAATCGCTGTCATTATTCGTCTGACGACGGAGAAGCTTGACCAGCCGGTGAATCGTGATCCGAAGGTGGGAAGCTACCTCGATATCCCGGCTAAAGCCGTCAGTTGTATTTTCCATAATGCGAAGGTAACTTGATAAAGTTACTTTACAAAATTAATCAGGTTACTTTACTATCATTCTTCCTATTTTCGACATATGGATGTAAACACCACCCCGAAGGGGGTAAAGGCTGAAATAGCCACTTTTGGCACGGGATGCTTCTGGTGTACGGAAGCGGTATTCCAGGAATTAAAAGGAGTATTACAAGTGTATTCCGGCTATACGGGGGGGACTGTCGCCGACCCGACCTACGAGGAAGTCTGTTCGGGAACAACCGGTCATGCCGAATGTTTGCAAATTTATTTTGATCCGTCAGTCATCAGCTATGACGAAATGCTGGAAGTATTCTGGGAATCGCATGACCCTACCACGCTGAACCGGCAGGGCAACGACATCGGCACGCAATACCGCAGCGCGATCTTCTATCATGATGAAGAACAGCGGAAGAAGGCAGAACATTACAAGGCTCAACTCGATAAGAACAAGGCATATGACAATCCTATCGTCACGGAGATCACACCTTTCACGATATTCTACCCCGCGGAGGATTACCATCAGAACTACTACAACAATCACGGCTCACAACCCTATTGCTACCTGGTGATCCGGCCGAAAGTCGAAAAATTCGAAAAAGCGTTTAAGGATAAACTGAAGATAAAATTTCCATAATCGTTTCAGGGGCCGTTATCAGTTTGTCAATGAGTGAATATCGAGCGATTTCTGGATTTGATCGGTCACGTCTTTCCCGCCCGCCAGGTTGGTACTGAGACTGCCTATCGAATAGATCGGGCCCCAGGGAATACCCCACCAGCCAAAAAAGAAGGTCAGCAAGGTCCATTCAAGTCCTTTTAAAACGCGGTTCTGACCAGGCCTGATAAAATAGATGTCGGAAGACCTTCTGATAGTAATGATGATGAAAGAAATGCAATAGCGGTAAATCACGAATTTGGCGCCATTCCGGATCTCTTCTTGCAGCTGTTGAGGGGTCATACCCTCGATACCGTTGATTTTCATACTGGTGTTTGGAGTGTAAATATGGGGTTCAGATGTAATTTTACAAAAAGATTCCCGCATTTACAACCCTCACCCCTACCCCATAAAATTCCAATACTCATTCACTTCCTCGAGATGGATATTCGTGTCGGGCCAATGATCGATATCGAAACCGGGCGCCCTGGATAATTCTTCTTTGGATTGCGCGAACAGGAACCTTTTGTTGTCCGGATCGACCTTCAGTAGTGAAAATGGAATGGCGAAATACTTAATCCCGATACCGAGAAAACCACCGAATTCGATAATGAAATAATCGATCGTTCCTGTCCCCAGATCGATCATGATATCTTTGATGACACCCAAATGCTCGCCCACAGGGTTGACCACCTTATCGCTGACTATAGACGTGGCAGTCAGGTAACGCAGCGGACGGTTGGGGTAAAATCCTTCCTGGTTGACACCGGTCAGGTTATCCTGTAAATTCTCCATAATTAAATGATTGAATCTAATAGTTATGCAATAATCATTCCGCGATGCTCACCCGCCGCAATTCCAGCAGGTTCAGCGCATTGGGCTCCAGGCCGTGTACCCTGGGATTAATGAGATGTACCACTTCGTCATACCAGAGCGGTACGACCGGAGCGGCATCGATCACGCGCTGGTCCATCTGCCGGTACAGGTCATACCGGACCGAATCGTCATTCTCCCTGAGCGCCCGTTCATACAACCTGTCATAGACGGGGTCTTTATAACGGGTATAATTAGGCGGCGCGGGGTTCGGTGAATAGAAGACGCTAAGGTAATTTTCGGCATCGGGATAATCGGCCAACCAGCTACCGCGGAAAAAAAGGGCCTCGGATTGAGCAGTCTCTTCCAGCAGTAAACTTTTCTGCACCACCTCTACCTGGATATGCAGGCCGATGTCTTCCAGCTGGCGGGCGACAAAGCTCGCAAAATCGGCATAGACCGGGATGGTCAATAATTTGATCGGAGGGATACCTTTTCCATCTGCATAACCGGCAATGGCCAGCAGCTGGCGCGCCTTCCCGGGATCATAATGATATCCCCGTACCCGCAACGAATCGAAAGACGGCAGTCCGGCCGGCACAAAGCCACTCTCCGCAGGCAGCCCCAGCGAATTCTTGAGATACAACATCATTTTCCGCCGGTCGAAGCCATAATTGATGGCCTGCCGTATCGCCCGCAGCCGTAACGGCGAATGTTGTACCAGCGGGTTGCTGCTATCGACGAGAATGCCCAGGTACTCGGTGTTGAGCTGAGGCGCAACGGACAATACGATCTTGCCCTGCCAGTCGGGTTTCAGCTGCCCTCTCTTGCTCAATACTTCGTCCTTGAACGACGCATCGATCTCATTGATGAAATCCAGCTGGCCCTGCCGGAAAAGAAGGAACTCGGTCGCCTTCTCATCATTGAAGGTGATCTTCACTGCATCGAGATAAGGCAATGGCCTGCCCGTACTGTCTTTTTCAAAATAATGATCATTCTTCAGCAGGATGAGGTCCTGCCCTTCTTCCCACGGCCGCAGCCTGAACGGCCCCGTACCACAGGGATGGCTGCGAAAGTCCTTGCCATACGCTTCGACAGCTTCATGAGGGACGATGGAGCAATATTCCATGCTCAGCAGCCCCAGGATAGGATGGAAAGGACGGGACAATCGCAACCGGAACGTACTGTCGTCCAACGCCTGGAACGCGCCCCCAGCCGGCATTCC
>PMUF01000186.1 GCA_003167015.1 Chitinophagaceae bacterium
GTCATCGCCTGCATCAACTTTATCAACCTGGCCACAGCACAAGCGGTCAACCGTAGTCGTGAGGTAGGCGTGCGAAAAGTGCTGGGGAGCAGCCGGAAACAACTGCTGGGCCGGTTCATGGCGGAGACGGCGGTCCTGACGCTGATGGCCGTGTTGGGCGCGATGCTGATGGCCTCGCTTTTAGTGGCGCCGCTGAATAAACTGCTGGAGCTTCAGCTGAGCCTGAATTGGGCCGCGGATCTTTCGAATGGGGTGTTCTTGCTGGTGGTCTGGGGGATCGTGACTTTCCTGGCGGGTTTCTACCCCGCGCTGGTGTTGTCGGGCTTTAATCCGATCACTGCGCTGAAGAGCCGGATGAATGCCGGATCCTCCGGTGGCATTTCCCTGCGCCGGGGGCTGGTGGTGCTGCAATTCGCGATTGCGCAGGCATTGATCATCGGGGTGCTGGTGGTGGCGAGTCAGATGCATTATTTCCGTCATGCGGAAATGGGATTCGATCGCGATGCTATATTGACGTTGACGATACCCGGGGATTCGGCGGTAAAAAGCCGGCTGAACGTATTCCGGCAGGAGCTGCTGCGGCAAAGAGGGATTTCAGCGGTCAGCTATAGCTACATGGCGCCGGCAGATAATTCCAGCGTGAACAGTGATTTCAGGTTTGATAACTCACCAACGAAAACGCCTTTTAGCGCCTCGTTTCGTTGGGCGGACACGGGTTATTTCCGGTTGTACGGCCTGTCGATGGTGGCGGGCCGGATCTATCAGCCAGCGGATACGATGCGGGAATTCGTCATCAACGAAACCTGCGCCAGGATGCTGGGGTTGCGGCATCCGCAGGAGGCGATCGGGAAAAAAATAAATTTATGGGAAGGGCAGCATGTTGGTTATGTGGTAGGGGTAGTGAAGGATTTTCATGTCAGCTCGCTAAGGGATTCGATGCAGTCGGTGGTGATGAGCAGTTGGAAGAGCGTGTATTCGACCGCCAACATTAAAGTTAATGGTTCCGGGCCGAAGGAGACGGTGGCGGGGGTAGAAGCGACGTGGAATCGCTATTTTCCGGCCTTTAGCTTTGACTACAGCTGGTTGGATGAGAAGGTGGCGGGGTTTTATGGACAGGAAGAGGAACTGTCAGTCCTATATAAAGCATTTGCGGGGATTGCCATTTTCATATCCTGTCTCGGATTGTATGGGTTGCTGTCGTTTATGGCGGTGCAGCGGAATAAAGAGATAGGCATCCGTAAGGTGCTGGGGGCTTCGGTGGGACAGCTGGTGTTTTTGCTGTCGAAGGAATTCACCTTACTGGTGCTGCTGGCATTCGCCGTGTCGACGCCGCTCTCCTGGTATTTCATGCATCAGTGGCTGCAAAAGTATACATACCGGATTACGCTGGGCCCCGGCCCCTTTATCGTGACTGTCCTGGCGGCGGTGGCTATTGCGTGGGGGACGGTGGGGTACCGGGCGTTGCGGGCGGCGCTGGCCAATCCGGCCACGAGCTTGAAGTCTGAGTAGGCGAACTCCACTATTCCAAATTCTGGTGATAAAGACTGATGGTAGCGGCGATGACGGCATAGGCGGGCGCGAGTACCGGGACGAAGTGCAGTCCATAGAAGATCATGCCGTTGCCGATGGCGAGGCCTTTCCGCTGGCTGATGTACGCCACACTGGCGGATGGCGACATCTGGTGACGGCGGCAGCTATAGTCCAGCATGGAAAATCCATAGTAATAACATTCCACAAAGATGCAGATCACAGGGGTGATCCAGCCCACGATGGGGACGAATGAAAGGATCAGCAGACAAATCAAATAGACGGTCTGCCACAGGGAGTTGCGTATGGCCACGCGGATTCCGATCAGCATGTCCTGCCGGAAGGCCTTATTGAACCCCATTTTGTACTCCTTTCCATTGATCAGGGCGTCGGTCTGCTCGCTGAGATAAGTGAACAACGGGGAGCCGATGATGAGAATAAGGTATTTGAAAAGGGAAAAATAAAGGAAGACGAGCACGAGGTGGACCATCAGGCCGCCCATGACGAAGAAGAAGGACAGAAGTGCGCTTTGCCGATGTTGCAGGAACCTGTCGATGTGCACGAGATGGCTGAGGGCGCCGACGACGGTGGCGGCGGAGACCCAAAAGAAATAGAGGCCGACGATGAACAGGATCGTATATAAGATGCCCGGAATCAGTATCCATTTCCAGAGCCGGTGCTTGGTAATGAAGTAATGCGCCTTGATATAGGACTGGAAGGCTATAATTAATTCTTTGAGCAAAGTGCAATTCTTTTAGTTTTGTCCGACTAATCAGTGGGGTTACTCTCTTCAAACCTACATTAAAATGGGCAATGCACAAACTTGACAACGCTTTTTATGATCGGCCGCGTGTAGTGACTGTGGCCCGTGACTTGTTGGGCAAGGTGCTGGTGACGGAGTTTGACGGCCGGCGGACCTCAGGTCGTATCGTGGAGGTGGAGGCCTATAACGGGGTGGGAGACCGCGCGAGCCATGCGTGGTCGGGAAGGCGTACGCGCCGGACGGAGGTGATGTTTGGGGCTGGCGGCACGGCCTATGTCTATCTCATCTATGGCATCCATCATCTGTTCAATGTGGTAACCAACAAAAAAGATATTCCGCATGCGGTGCTGGTCCGGGCGCTGGAGCCGATGGAGGGGATTGAGGTTATGCGGGCGCGCATGGGGAAAGGGCGGGGAGACGGCGCGCCGGGCGGGGCGCAACGAGACGGGGCGAACGCGGCGCTAAAACCGGACTATTCACTGACGCGGGGCCCGGGGAATCTTTCGCGGGCGCTGGGATTGCGGACGCTGCATACGGGTGTTTCATTACTGGGGGACGAGATCTGGATCGGCGATGACGGCTACCGGCCGAAGCGGACGGAGATCATGGCGGGGC
>PMUF01000436.1 GCA_003167015.1 Chitinophagaceae bacterium
CTGAACAATCCCACCGGCGTGGCTGTCGATGCGGCGGGAAACATTTACATTGCTGACGAAGGGAATAACCGGATCCGGAAGATCAATACGGCCGGGATCATCACCACCATTGCAGGAACAGGTGTCGCGGGATATAACGGAGACAGTATTCCCGCGACCAGTGCTGAGCTGAACGCGCCCTACTCTCTCGCCGTGGCACGCGTCGGGGGCTTGTTTATCGGGGAGATAGGCGGTCAGCGAGTCCGGTGGATCGATACCACGGGGATGATCATCTCAGTGGCGGGACCGGAAGTCGCCGGAGACAGCAGTCAGCCTATCGTTATCCCCACGGGTCTGTATGATTTATCCACCTCAATCTTTGCCGGTACACTCTTGGTTTCGGATGCAGCCAATAATGTTCTCCGCACTTTGGGCGATACCGGCGTGGGCACGATCGGCATCTTTTATTGCTGCGGACTTGGTCCCCCGCCGGTCAATAACCCGCGGGCCATTGCCTATACGACCAATGAAAATTATACTGTCTTCAATTATCCAACTGAACCTCCCCAGCCCACGTTTCAGGTGGTTGAGAAATCCGCGGGGGACGTAATGTCGATCGTCGATGACAGGACCTATTTGCCACTAACAGGAGACGGGGATACCGTATATACTCCGAACCCTAACCTGGTCATCGATTCGATCCATACCGGGCCGTGGGGTGTTCAGGCGCAGGGGGTGAATGTCTATTTTACCGACAGCAACACGGTGCGGAGCATTCCGCCGCCGGCCCAACCGTTGGTGGCGATCCAATCGGATTCGTCCCTCTATAACGACAATATCCAGCCTCTTATCGGGACCGGGGCGCCAGGTTATGCGGGAGACGGCGGGCCGGCCGACAGCGCGCTGCTGACCGGAACTTTCGGGCTTTGGAAGGATCCGCTAGGCCAGATCTATACCGGCACCCAGGGGGACAACCGGATAAGAAAGGTTGATCTGGCCGGCGTCATTCATACTTTTGCCGGCACCGGCAGTGCGGGTTACGGCGGTGACGGCGGCCCCGCGACGAGCGCTGCCATTCAGGGAATCAACGGACTGGGCGGCGATTACAAGGGCAACGTGTATTTCAGTGATAGTATCGATGCGGTAGTCCGAAAGATCGATACCAACGGCATCATCACGACCATCGCAGGTACAGGAACGCCGGGTTATTCCGGCGACGGGGGCAAGGCCACGGCGGCTCAGCTGGGTAAGCCCAACGGGATCAGCGCAGACCCTATCGGCAATATCTATATTGCGGATAATTTTGTCAATTCGGTGAGAAAGGTGGATACCAACGGCATCATCACGACAGTGGCAGGAGGCAGCAACAGCCGCGGGTTGTCCGGCGATTATGGTCCTGCTACCGCTGCCACATTTGGTCATATCATCAGTGTATGGAGCGATATGCGCGGTAACCTTTACATCCCGGATAACGGGAATAATAATATCCGGATCGTCAACGGGGGAACGGGCATCATTACTCCTTTTGCCGGCGCCGGAGGTGCGGGCTATTTCCCTTATACCTTTAGTTCGCTCAGCAGCATAACCCAGGATTTGGCGAACAATGTTTATTTAGGGGATGCCGGGAGCCATGAAGTGTTGAAAGCAGCGGTCAGCTATACTTTACCGGACAGCACGGACACGGTACAGCAATATGTTGCTCCGCCGATGAGTAGCAATGCAGCCGCGTTCAACACGACCTTATTTACCGACGATGCTTTTCACCGGATCGCGGCCCTCACACCGATATCCAACACTAACAGCATAACCGGCCATGTTACCATCAAGGAGACGGTCGATACCGGAGTGCTGGTCGCGGCTCAGGTACCTTTTTTGGGCCGGCATTATGATATTATTTCGTCATCAGATAGTACGATGGCACAGATGGCGTTGTATATCACGGCAGATGATATTAATAAGTATAACAATTATATCGCGACACATACACTACCGGGTTGGCAGGCTGTTTATCCACTCGATCCATCTTCCGCTTCACCATCGTTCAGTGTCATCGAATTCACGGGTACCGGCACCACACCATTTTCTTATTCCACCGGCCAGGTAGTGAACAATAATATTACATCGATTGACTCCGTTATCGATAACAATGGTAAGACACTGGGATATTCCATCGTCGCCAACGTTACCGGGACCGGCGGGATCTATATCTACAGCGGATCTTTTAACTACCCACCCCCGACTTTACCGTTGACGCTGCTCTCGTTCACCGGGCAATTACAGGGTACTAATAATGCTGTGCTGAACTGGGTGACGACGAATGAAGTGAACACGAAGACCTTCTTTGTCCAGCGCCGACAGGACAGCTCGGCTTTTGCGACGGTGGGGACGGTAGCCGCACAGTCTACGCCGGGGACGAATCCGTATACTTTCACTGACGATGGGCTGGCTGCCGGCACCTGGCTGTACCGGTTGCAGATGGAAGACCAGGATGGGAGCCTGACCTATAGTAATATCATCTCGCTGACGGTCGGGGCTTCGGGCGCGGCGGTGGTATTATATCCCAATCCGGTGGGGGATCTGTTGTCCGTTCAGCTGACGACAGTTGCTGCTGTAACGGCGACAGTGCAATTGACGGATATGAGAGGACAGGTCTTGCAGCAACAGGAAGTGGAGCTGAATGCGGGGGCGACGACGCTGTCTTTCAAGACGGCGGCTTTAAGCGCCGGCGGATATCTGATCGTGGTGAGGGGCGGGGATGGATCGAAAACGGTACGGGGGTTCATACGGAAATAGGGGAAAAGAGGAGATGGCTTCTCTAACCTGGGGTGAAAAAGTTTTTTAAAAGTGCGTTTTTATTTGATTTATTTTTATATACTAAATCAAATTCTATGACTGATAAAGAGTATCAATGGATGATGGATGTAGCGAACAAATCGCTGGAAGAAGCCAAGAAGATGACAAAAGAAGAGGCGCTCGCTCACCTCATGAGATGCGGCCATCTGGATAAAGATGGTAATTTTACCGAACCTTATAAGCATCTCGCTTTGGTCTTTAAAGAAATTAAACCTAGCTGATGTTTGGGTAAAGTGAGGGCAAAAAAGTTTTTTTAAAGTGTATTTTTATTTGATTTATTTTTATAGGGTAAATCAAATTCTATGAGTGATAAGGAATATGAAAGGATGATGGAATCAGACAGAAAATTTTTTGAAGAAGTCAAGAAAATGACGAAAGAAGAAGCGCTTGCCTTTCTGGTACGGTGTGGCCATCTGGATAAAGACGGCAATTTTACCGAACCTTATAAGCATCTNNATTGGCTTTCATGGTTGTGAGCGTGCTATCCGGGATCAACTACTTAACAAGCCAAATGAAATTATATTCAGCCGGCAGCCTTATGATTGGCTCGGACACGGCATGTATTTCTGGGAAAATAACTATACCAGGGCCCTCCAATGGGCTGAAGATAAAATGAAGCGAGGGGCGATTAAAGTGCCTGCCGTTATAGGAGCTGTAATATACCTTGGCTATTGTTGTGATTTCTTGGATGCCAAATATATCCAGAGGTTGAAGAATCATTATAAAGCAATGACGGAGATGTATAAGGCTTCCGAAAAAGAGATGCCGCAGAACCAAGACCTTCCCCATGACAAGCACAAGGATAAAATATTACGGGAATTAGATTGCGCCGTTATAGAATTTATGCATTCAACGGCGGTGCCATCCAACAGCCATGATAAAGAATTTATAGAAAATAAGGCCTTCGATTCCACTCGCGGAGTCTTCACGGAGGGCGGCCCGGCTTTCGAAGGGGCCGCCCTGTTTGAGAAGAGCCACATCCAAATCTGTATACGCAATCCGAATTGTATATTAGGGTTCTTTTTGCCCCGGAAGGAAATTGATTTTATGCCAGGATGGGAAAAGGATAAATCGGCGGCGTGACGGGACGGCGGGCGAGAGCGCGAGCGGAGGCAAAGAGGGTAGTTGAGCAGATGTATAAGCCGGGGGATATTCGCAAAAAAGGCCGCTTATTTTGGGAAAAAGAAGCAAAAATTACTTAATTTCGCCCTCCCATTGCCCGATAGTATAATGGTAGTACGACAGATTCTGGATCTGTATGTCGAGGTTCGAGCCCTTGTCGGGCAACAGAAATAAAAATTAAACGCCTGCAAATCAAAAGATTGCAGGCGTTCTTTATTTGAGATGCGGATGGAGGCATGAGATAAGAAGCGGTTCTTATTTGTCATCCGCGACCGGCGGCAAGGGTCACTGCGGTAGAGCGTCGGCCCCGGGCAATCTGCGCTCCAGTTCCTCATCCATATCCGCCCGATCGATGCCCTTGATCCACCACTCCGGTGCGGGTTTACCTTTTAGATAATAGTCGAAAAATTCCATCATCCGGATACTATAATCCCGCATGTTCTCCCGTTTGGCGAGCCCATGGTTCTCTCCTCTGTACGTGATCATAGTGACAGGCTTCTTGAGGCGGCGCAACGCATTGTAATACTCAATGCCCTGCTCGAAGTCTACCGCCCCATCCTTGTCGTTGTGCAGGATCAGCAACGGCGTCTTGACATCCTTCACGTGATAGACGGGCGAATTCC
Source organism: Chitinophagaceae bacterium (assembly GCA_003167015.1). Lineage (GTDB taxonomy): Bacteria > Bacteroidota > Bacteroidia > Chitinophagales > Chitinophagaceae > Puia. The sequence goes on from PMUF01000436.1 coordinate 4,578, forward strand.
GGCGGTAAGCATCCCAGTTATCCCAGGGCCCGGTTGTGAGCCGCCCCTGCGACGCCTCGAAGATCCCCATATCCCCAATTCCCGCATTCCAATAAATCATGTCGTACATACTGATCATATCCGTGAGCGGAGCACCGGCCGCTGCCGCCCGGAACATATCGGTCTGCGTAACCAGAAAGGCCGTCTGATATCCGCCCCAACTATGGCCGTGGATGCCGATATGCTGCTCATCGATCACCCCCGTCTGAATAGCGGCCCTGACACCAGGAATAACGCACCAGACGGCGCTCATGCCGGGATCGTTGAGCTTATAGACAATATCGGGAATAAATACCGCATAGCCATTACTGGTATACAACGCGGGATTCCAGCCGGTACGGCTATAGTCCGGCCGCGGATAGCTGTGCAGGGTCTGGGACAGCTTCTCATAATAGTAAACGATGGTCGGATATTTCTTGCCAGGTTCGTACCCCGCGGGGAGAAATAACGCTCCCTGCAGACTGTCACCCTTATCAGAGACATAATTGACCAGTCGGACGCCGGCGCTCAAGGTATACCGGTCAGCCAGCGGCGCATTGTGCGTCGCTTGCACGGCGTCTTTCAACAGTGGCCCGCCGACAAAAAACTCCGTCGGTTTGTTAAAGTCCTCCCGGGAAAAAGCATATACCGCCGCATGCTTTGCCTTGCTCAATGAGCCGATACCGGCATCTTCCCAAACCAAAGACTCGACACCTGCCTGCCAAACACCTTTTCCAGCCCCGATCCGCCCGATCCCGCTTTTCTTGGTCCACTCTCCGTACACCTGGACATACAACGGCTGCGTGATATCGATCCCCTTCTCCCTCTCCTCGGGATCCAGTATATACCGGAACTGGTAACGGGTTTGGGTAGCCCGGCCATTGCGGGTGAGATTGACGGCCGGCGCGCCACCACTGGCGGAGACCTCCCAGATATCCCAGAGATCGTGGATCAGTAAATACTTGCTATCGCTGCTCCAGCCAAGAACGGGGGTCAGCGGCTTTTGTACATTGTGGTCGTCTTCGGTGTTGACGAAGGAAGCAGGGACCTTATCCGTAATATTAACACTGCGATCGGACGGGATATCATACACGTAGTAATTCCCATCCAGCCCATAGACGAGCTTTTTGCCATCCGGCGAAGAATGCGGCTCGGAGGCAAACGAAGGCAAATAAAACTTCTCCATCCACTTCCGTTCCCGCCCCGTCGCCAGATCGACGATGTAAATATCCTCATAGGTCTGTCCGTCGAGGTTGTTATCCAATTCATAGGCAGACCGGTCTTCGACCAGCGCATAATGGGTTTTGGGTAGCAGGGTGAGACTGCGCTGGGTGCTGTCGTTCAGCCGGGTGAAATGATTGCCGGTCACATCCAGCATCCCATACCATGAGAATTCCTTGTCCTGTGTCTCTTCCACCTGCTGCCGGCTTTGGAGGCGGCTGTCCCGCCCGTTCCAGATGATCATATCGGGCTTGATGGTATCGCCATCTTTTTTCGCTGCGCTGTCCGCCGCGGAGCCGGGAGCGGCAGGCTTTTTCTCGGGCTTCAGGGCTGCAATCCCAAAAAAGAGCCGCGAAAGATCATCGGACCAGCGCGGCACCCGGTTGCCGCTGACAGTCATCCCTTTCGGAAAGGTCACGGAATCTTTGGCCGGGTCATACACGACCACCTTCGGCGAAACCCCAAGATCCTTCACGCCAATCACTATTCCCTTTTCGGTTTTATAAGCCTCGTCCTTCTTCATCTTCAGCACGGCGAACGCGTCGCCCTCTTCTTTCCAGCTCAACGATTTATAGGTCATCTTATCGTTGTCCAGCACGGTCGTCTGTCTCGTGGCGACAGCGAGCAGGTAGAGTCCGTTGCCTGTCTTGCCCGCTGTTTCGGTCGTATAGGCCAACCAGGACCCCGGCTTGTCAAACATGAATTCGCCGACACTCCCCACATCCTGGATCTTGCCGGTCTTCAGTTCTATGAGCAGCAAGTCATTGCTCTTCGGGTCGTCCGGCTTGGCGCCAGCCGCCTTTTCCCGGACGAGGGATACTGCGAGACAAGTAGCGGCTTTCCCGTTGAAGGCATATTCGCCGGCCTTTTCAACCGTCGTTGACTTGCCGGTGGCAAGATTGACGAAGAGGAGCTTGTCGAATAGTTGTTTACCGGGCGTTTTAGCGGCTGCTTTGGCGTCCTTATATGCCGGGAACTGTTTGAAAGCGATCCACTGCCCGTCTTCCGAGAAAGCAAAGCTGGCCTGACTCCCCCCGCCGATCGGGTATCGCCGCGTGACCGTATCGCCTGTCGCTTTGATGACGAGCTCGCCATCCCCTTCGGTCGTCAGCAGCGGCCAGGCGAGCCATTTGCCATCCGGCGACAGCATTACATTTTGCGTATTGATGTATTTCCAGGAAGGCACATCCTTCCAACTCATCGGCCGGGGCTTCTTCGGGCCGGCGGCGACAGCCGAGTCATGTTTGGCGGCAACCGAGTCATGCTTCGCCGCATCCGGCCTGGTAGAATCGTGCTGAGCAAACAGTATCCGGGTGCAGGTGCAAAGCAGCAAAAGCAAGACGGACCTGCGGGGGGTGGCCCTACGGCGAGTGGACCTGCGGGCGGCGATATTGCGGGGGGCGCCCCTGCGGGCGGTGTTTTGGCTCATGAAATAAATATAAACAGAATCCGCCGTAGTGAACCGAATCAGGATATTTTGTTTGCCGGGGCATAATCGGGCCTCGGACGTCACCGTGGCGCAAAGACCATTTTTGTACTTTGTACGGGCAGGCCGTCGATAAGCAGCGAACAGATGTAGATGCCGGCCATACCATAGCCGTGATTGTATACCACCTGGTTGACACCTTTTTGGAGGGACACCTGGATACGGCTGATGACGCTGCCATCGATGGAAGTGATCAGGAGGCAGGCCCTGTCGGAAAAAATATCTGTCCCGGAATTGATGGTAATGAGGGTCGATTCATCGAAAGGGTTGGGCCGATTGGGCAGCAACTGGATGCCGTAGTACGTGGGCGGGGGCGGCGTGGGCTTAGTCGTATCTGGCTGCAGGTCGAGGATGACAAGATCGGTCGAAAGGGTATATTCCGAGGAAAACTGGCTCTCCGTCCCGCTGGCGTCGACTGCCGCGGCGCTGATGTAAAAAGTGGTATTGGTAGGATAAGGTACCTCGATCGTATCTACGGAGACTCCCGTGATCGTATAGACGGAATCCCAATCGTTAGTGGCCGATCGGACGGCGACACGATAGGCTGGGGCGCCGGCGGGAGTGAGCTGCACAATAACGCGGTTAGCGGTCATCACGGAAGGCTTGAGGGTGATGGTATCCGGCCCCAGCGCTACCATTGCCAGTGAGTTACCATTGACGAGGGTGTTGCGGGTCAGATAGTCAGGGTTGACATAAATGGAATCGATGACGCCTTCGCTGTTGATGCGGCCGAGGCTATCCCTGAGACTGTGCTGACGGTCAGTATACCCCGTACTGTCGCTATTGGCGTCGCCATCTTCATTGGCTTGCGTGAAGCGTACGGCGGTATAGCCGATGTCGGTAAAAGCCTGGTGGTCCCCTCCCCTGCCGACACGGTCATCCAGCTCCATGATTTGCAGATCCGTCGGTACGGTGACTATGCCACTGAGCTGTTCTTTGTACTCCAGCTTGATGTAGCGGGCCCATTGCTTGTCCAGCGAGTTGACATCGCCGAGTGAGTAAATGCGAAGATCGATGCTGTCGATATTACCATAGTAGGGGCAGCCGGGCCCGGAGGCGGTATGTCCGCAGAATACACCACCCGAGACGTCATTATTGTTGACTGCTTTGATCAAGACCTTCTGGCTGCTGAGATATTCGGCCAGGGCGTGAGCACCGAGCAGGCCCTGCTCCTCCCCCGTATTGACAGCGAAAACGATCGTGTTCTTAAAGGTATATTGGCTCATGACCCGGGCCAGCTCCATAACCATGGCAGTGCCGGTAGCATTGTCTCCTATACCGGGGGCGCTGCCGGTAGCGTCGCAAATATTGGCATCCCGGCTATCCATATGGCCCTCGACGATGATGATCGACTTATCGGTGGTCTGGCTGCCGGGCAGGACGGCCAGCACATCGTAGTGGGTCTGGATGGAGGGGCTCTCCGTGCAAGGATAGGAAGTTGGATTATAGGTGAACTTCAGATAACCCACCTGTAACCTGTTGCCGGTGGCCTTGCTGTACTGGAGGAATTTGTTGTAGACCCAACGGCGGGTGGCGCCGATGCCTGTCGTCGTCGAAGTGGTGTCCGAAAAAGTATTCCGGTTTTGAAAGCTGTTGAGCGCATACAGGTCAGCGGTGAGACTATCGGTCGAGATATTCTGCATGAGCCCTGCGGAAATAGTGTTGGGGTCAATGATGACTGTGGACGCCTGGTAGGTTGAGGGCGTATAATTGCCCAACAGAATATTGTTGACTACCGTGGACGTGACGGATTCATTACTTTGGGCAAAGGCTCCTATTCCACCGGCCAGGCAGTGGATAAGGGCAAGCAAGAGGTTTTTTTTCATACCGGCAGGGATTTTTGGTTTACAGGTTAATGGGCCGATCAGGGTCAGGGATCATCATCATAGGTTAGCCGGTGACTCATGCCGGAGGCGCAAGGAAAACGCGCCTCCGGGTTGGTGAGTCTGTGTTTCTGCGGGTGCGACAGGCCGATCATCGGGTCATCAAGTACGATAGGCCGACCGCCGGATCATCGCAACGCAAGGTCGATCACCGATTGGTTAGGTCGATCATCGCGTATTAAAAGCTTTTTTCACAAATGACTGGTCAGGCAGTACCACCTGGATGAAATAGATGGAAACGGGCAGATTGGAGAGCCCATTCACTTCGATGGAATTGGCGCCCTTGATGCCCTGGTACTGGAACTGTCTCAGCACCATGCCCCTGCTGTCGAGTACCCGTATAGCTACCGGCTCTGCCTGTGGCA
>PMUF01000388.1 GCA_003167015.1 Chitinophagaceae bacterium
TACGCTGGGCCGTCGTATCATAGAACAAGATATTCCCCTTGCCTTCATGGGCGGCATTAAAATAATGTGCCCTGACGATATGGAGGTCGATAACGGCCCTGAGGTGATGTTTGATGCTGGCATCGATGCCCTGGTAGAGGATGGCCCAGTTGGGTTCGATGGGCGTGCCGGTGCTGTCCCAGAGTTCGACTTCGTCAATGGGCAGGCGGACATTGTCAAAGCCCATCGCGGAGAGCCAGGTGGCGTCCTGATCGTTATACTTAATGGGGTGGCCATTGCTGACCTGGCTGAGCCAGTGGCTGATATTGATGCCGCGCAGGACGGAGAAGCCATTGGGCGTGGCGGCGCCGGTGAAGGGGCCGGCAGATTCGGACTGACCGGCGGGGGTTTGTGCGAGGGTAGCGAGGCACAGACAGAGAGAGCATATAACGAGAGCGATAAACCTTTTCATCGGCAAACAGATTTTTGGCTCTCTAAGATACGTCGAATTAACGAATAACGTACTTACGGTACAAGAGTGCGACATAACCGAGCAGAGCGAAGGTTACGAGCGAGAAGGGGCGTGGCGAAGCAGCCCCGACGAAGCTCTGATGCTCCATGGAACGGTACAGCTGATTACCAGATAGGGTTCCCATGCGGGAATGGGCGGGGGGTAAATTGATTTATTAGCGGGGGGATTGCGGCGCGGGATGCGGGCGGAGGGCCGCAGCAGGTGCGCGACCGAAATAAAATTTGGCGGGATCAATGATAAATTTGTACTTTAGATTGTCAATATGTTTGAACATTCTAACACCAAACCGTGATTGATCATAAGAGCAAGCTTCCGCTGCATGTGCAGGTGGAGGAGCATCTCCGTCAACTGATTGGAGAGGACAAGTTCAAGAAGGGAGCCTTTTTACCGAAAGAGGTCGAACTGGCCAACAGGCTGGGGGTATCACGGAATACGATCCGCCAGGCGACAAACAAGCTGGAAAATGAAGGTCTGATCGTGCGCAAGAAAGGAGTAGGGACGAAGGTGGCGGAGCCAAAGGGTTTGATGACGGGGCTTGATCACTGGTACAGCTTTACCAAAGAGATGCAGGACAAAGGCATCCGGGTGACCAATCTCCAGTTAAAGGTGGAGTGGGTAATAGCGAATGAGGTCATTCGGAATTTTTTCCATTCGGCCCCCGACAAGAAGATCCTGAAGCTGTCCAAACTGAAGGGCGAGGCGTCTGGAGGACCTATCGTTTATTTCGAAAGCTATTTTCATCCACGGATAGGAGTAAGTGAAGAGGATGATTTCGACCGACCGCTGTACCCCATGCTGGAAGAGAAATATGGGGTGGTCGTACACCGGTCGTATGAGAATATCAGTGCCCGGGCGGCGGGTGCGCTGGGGAGAAAGTTGAAAGTAGAGGCGGGGTTTCCTGTTTTGTACAGGGAACGCTTTGTGTATGATGTCGGAGACAGGCCAGTGGAATATAATATAGGTTGTTACCGGTCAGACCGGTTTACGTATTCGATCGATATCAAGAAGGGTAAGGGTATTTAAGGGTTTAATTTTTTTTCATAAGTGTTAATATGTTCAAACATATTGACATAATGCAAACGGGTTGCGGGAGGTGAATTTAATTTCAATCAAGATGGAACTAACGCTTGGAGTAGATATCGGGGGTAGTCATGTGACGGCTGCATTGGTCGGGGTGGCAGATGGGAAGTGGCTGCCGGACAGTTATTCGACCCGGCGGATCGACCCGGCTGTAGCAGGCATTCGGATCATTGATGGCTGGATGGAGGCGATCGATCTGGCACTCGCTCACTGTAACGGGCATGTACTGAAGGGTATCGGCGTGGCCATGCCCGGTCCCTTCGACTATACCAGCGGGATCTCGCTGATCGAGGGGGTGGGTAAATACGAAAAGTTATTCGGGGTGAATGTGCGGCAGGCGTTTTTGGACCGGTTAGGGGGTAAGGGGTTTCCGATCTTTTTCGAGAACGACGCGTCCTGTTTTGGTTTGGGAGAATGCCTGGCAGGCGAGGGCGCTGCCTATAACAAAGTGATCGCGATCACGCTGGGGACGGGTTTTGGGGCTGCCTTCGTCGAGAACCGGCAGTTGGTGAAATGCGGGCCGGGCGTTCCGGCGGGAGGATATTTATATGATGTTCCGTATCGGGACAGTATTGCTGAGGATTATTTTTCTTCCCGGTGGCTGCTATCAGCTTTCGGGATGAGGGCAGGGGTTGCGGCGAAGGATGTCAGGGAGATCGCGGAGCGGGCTTTTGCGGGGACGGATGCGGAGGCAGTGGAAGTATTCAGAGAACTAGGCGAACAACTGGGGATCTTTTTGTCCCGCTGGATAAAGGATTATCATGCTGATGCGCTGGTGATCGGCGGCAGCATAGCGCAATCTTCGGCATTGTTCCTCCCTGCGATGCAGGAGGCGCTGAAGGCCGAGGGCGCCCGTGTCGTGGTGGGGATTTCCCGGCAGCCGGAGCTGGCGGCGATGGCGGGCGCGGCCCACCTGGTGGGACAGGCGACCATTAAGGGGGACGGGGAAGTTCGCATTTTGCGAACTTTTCAGTCGGAGAACGCGGACGAGGGACGAGGATTGGGAGGGGGCGTGAGGCGGAAGACGGGGCAGCCGTTGCTGCCAAAGCGGGTGGAAAAAGGAGGGTCGGACGGATATGAAATCTATCCTTATGAGTCGCTGGGCAGCGGGCATATTTTCTCCGGCTATGCCGGTCTGGCTTTGTGGATCAGCCAGCAAAAGACGGTGTTGATCGACGGCTATATCGGGATCGATTGGGAGGAGTTGCGGTCGCGAATTGCGGCGGAGCTGAATCTGCTGGGCGTAAGGGGGTTATGGTATGAGACCAGCGCCTTTTTAAAACCGGCCGGGGTTATCGAAGAGATGGTGGCGCCCTTCCTGGGGACGCGGGGGACAGTATGGGGCAAGCGGACGACGCTGACGCTGGGCGATTTTTTC
>PMUF01000457.1 GCA_003167015.1 Chitinophagaceae bacterium
CCCGCCATGCAACTCTACGATCTTCTTGCAATGAGCAAGGCCGATACCCGAACCCTCATATTTTGTCCGGCTGTGCAACCGCTGAAAAATGATAAAGATCCGCTCGAGGAACTGCGACTCGATGCCGATGCCATTATCTTTCACCATAAATCTCCAGTGGCTGTTTTCTTCCGAGGCTCCGATGGTGATCTCCGGTACCCTGTCGGGATGTCTGAACTTAATGGCGTTGGTAATGAGGTTCTGCAGCAGCAATTTCAGTTCTGTCGGATAAGCGTGCAGTGACGGCAGCTGGTCGGCGTTTATCCTGGCTCCGCTGTCCCTGATACTCTTGCCCAGGTCGGCCAGCACCTCCACCAGCAGCCTGTCGCCATCGAGGACCATGGCCTCTTTTTCACGGCCGATCCGTGAGTAATCCAGCAGGTCCTTGATCAGGGTCTTCATCCTGTCGGAAGCCTGCGACAGGTAATCGAGGTATTTTCCTCCGTTGCCTTCCAGCTTTTCGTGATACTCCTTTTGCAACAGTTCGACGAAGCCTGAAATGGTCCGCAGCGGCTCTTGCAGATCATGGCTGGCAACGTAGGCGAATTGTTCGAGCTCCTTGTTCTTGCTTTCCATTTCGGAAGTACGTTGCCGTACCTTTCTTTCCAGCGAGTTATTGACCTCCCTGTTCTCCATTTCCAGCCGTTCCAATTCTTCCGCCATCGTGTTGAAATTATCGGCGAGCATGCCGATCTCATCGCGGGAAAAAGCCTTTGCCCTGCGCCGGAAGTCGCCTTTGGCCACTGCTCTCGACGATAACAATATCTCGCTCAATCCCCGCTGGATGCTCCGGCTAACCGTGATAGCCAGCAGCAGGCCCGTACATTCCACGGTCAGTGCAACGACGAACAGCAGCCGCAGGATGACGTGTTCGAGCCATCGGGAGCCTTCACCGAGGGAAAAGGAGAATTCATCTTCCAGGGGGGTAAGCCGGTCATTCAGCGGATCTATCTCATCGAGGATGGCATCGACCCGTTGCTGTGAGTAAGGCTTTGCGGTGATTTCCAGGTGTAATCTTTCCCCGAGGGCCATGAACCCGGAGATGACTTCATCGGCTTTCGTCCAGGCGACGATGGCGCGGTGAATATATTTATTGCTATGGAATCGCAGGAATAATTTGACCATCCGGCTGAGGTCCTCCTGGTCATTGCGTCCTTCGTAGAATCCCTGTTCTGCCACCGACAGGTTGATGTCGCCACCCGGTTTGCTCATCTCCATCCGGGCTTTGTGGTCACCCTGGTTGACTTTCATGAAGCCTTCGAATTTCGCATAGTCGGCCTCGTTGTGGGTGCGGGCATACTTCAGCAGCTGGTACAAAGCATCTTTTTGTGCTTTCGACCACAGTCCTTCGCCGCCGACATAGGCACGGACGGAAGAAAGGGTGTTAATAGAGAAGATGAGAACGGCCAGTTCGACGGCGATCAGCAAGGCCATAATGCCGACAGTAAAATACAGTTTCTTGGCTATAGAGATATCTCTAAACCATCGGAAAACGGATTTTTTCATCATGTAGGTTTTGGGCGACAGGCAGGGTCGTACAAAGTACAACATTGGACGATAAGCACAAAAATAAAAGAGTCCGGCCACCTTACGGCAGACCGGACTTCCATCCGTTATCCCTGAACCCGAAAAAATCAGGCGCTGATCTTCTTCTGTCCACCGACCGTCAATTCATATATACCTAAGACGAGGGACAGAAAGGTGGCGATGACCAGGACGTGGGACAGATCATAGTCCGATGCCTGGAAGAAATAGAGACTGGTTAAACCGCTGATGACCATTACGACGATGAGCGCGAATGTTATTAAGATTTTCATAATTTTGTTTTTAAGGTGAAAACCGTTCATTTACATAATAGACCCGTAGAGGAAGGCCCGGTTTACTAATGAATTCCTAATAGCGTAAATTATACCATGAAACAAAAAATCTTAATCACCAGACCTACCTGGCCGGACCTGGCAGATCGGCTGCGCGAATACTTTGACGTTACTATCAACGAAGGTCCGCGTTACGACAAAGGGCAACTGCATGAGGCTCTGCGCGACATGAGCGGGACGATGGTCTCCGGTGGTGAAAAGATCGATGAGGAAGTATTGAGGGGGCTGACAAAGCTGAAAGCCCTTTGTGTCACAGCCGCCGGGTACAACAATATCGATGTGGCGGCGCTTACCCGGGCGGGGGTGATCGGAACGAATTCTCCCGGACCTGCCGATGAGGCGGTAGCGGATTTCACCTGGGGGCTGATGATTGCCACTGCCCGTCGCCTGGTAGAGGCGTCCTGGTCCATTATGCAGGGAGAATGGAAGGAATCCTTTCCCATCCGCTTTTTCGGGACCAATCTTTACGGCAAGACCCTTGGCATTCTGGGCATGGGGCGTATCGGCCAGGCCATTGCACGGCGGGCGGTCGGATTCGAGATGCCTGTATTATATAATAACCGGCGCCAGCTGGATCCCTCCATCGAAAAAGAGTGCCGGGCTGCTTTTCGCACCAAAGAAGAGGTATTGCGCGAAGCGGATTTTGTCGTGCTGGCGATGCCGTATACATCGGAGAACTACCACCTGATCGGCGCCGCGGAGCTGGCCCAGATGCAACCTTCCGCCATGTTGTTCAATATTGCACGCGGCGGCCTGATCGACGAAGCTGCCCTTGCGGCTGCCCTGCAAAAACAGCAGCTGGCCGCAGCGGGGCTGGACGTGTTCGAGGAAGAGCCTGTTATTCACCCCGGACTGCTGGGCCTGTCGAATGTAGTGCTGACGCCTCATATTGCCGGTGGCACCGCGGATACCCAGTATGGATTGGCCAGTATGGCCGCCGACAATCTGATCGCCGCCCTCGGGCTGGGGCCCCGCGCCGGTCATCCGGTGGGTATTTTCAATCCCGAAGTGCTGAATGCGCAGGCGGCCCGATAGCCGGATTTGTCTTTCTTAAACTCTGCATATCATGAAACCAGCCACCCGGAAAAAAGCTATCACCGTCCTGTTAGTTCTGCTTATTGCCGGCATCGCCATTCAATTCATTCGTCCCGACCTGGGCAACCGGCCTGCGACGGGCGATCTGGCGGCTCCCCCGGAAGTGAAAGCTATCTTGCAGCGCGCCTGCTATGACTGTCATTCCAACCAGACCAGGCTGGCCTGGTTCGATCAGCCGGCGCCTGCCTATTGGCTGGTCGTTAAGGATGTCCGGGAAGCCAGGAAGGTGCTGAACTTCTCCGACTGGGACAGCCTTCCGAAAGCTCAGCAGGCGGGCAAGTTATATGAAGCGCTCAACCAGATCGAATTTCATTCCATGCCGTTGAGCAATTATGCCGCACTCCACCATGGTGCGACGGTCAGCCCTGAAGAGGTGACAGTCTTACGTCAATACCTGTGGACACTGGCGCCGAAGGCTGTGCCGGATACGTCCAAACAGCGAATCGCGCTGCAGCAGTTTGCTAGCCGGATAAAGGCTCCCGCGGATACGGCTGCGGTAAAAATCACCTACAACGGAATTTCCTATCATGACCTCGCAGCCTTTGGCGACTGGAAGGCCATCAGCACCACCGAACGCTTCGACAACGGGACGATGCGTGTCATCATGGGCAATGACATTGCCGTAGCGGCCATCCGGCAGGGGCAGACACATCCATGGCCCAACGGCGCCACGTTTGCCAAAGTGGCCTGGGATCAATTACCTGACAGTGCAGGAGAAATTCATGCCGGCGCTTTCAAACAGGTCGAATTCATGATCCGCGACAACGATAAATATGCTGCGACCGACGGCTGGGGCTTTGCGCGCTGGGTAGGCGGACTGGGGCTGAAGCCTTACGGAAAGGATGCGGGATTTGTCACCGAGTGTACTAACTGCCATCAGACGATGGGCGCCTTCGATCATGTCTTTACGCTTCCCGTGGCCGATACGCTCGGCCTGTACGACCAGGCCGCTTACCTGCCCGACTCTGTTGCGGCGCATCCATTGGCCGGTAAGGTTATCACTTCACTCGTCAACCACAGTCATGGGCGTACCCTGATGTCTACCTTATATGGCAATGACATCGCTGTGAAAAGCGCGAGATCGGGTCAGCCCGTTTACCCCGCGGGATCGGTCCTTGCGCTCGTCACCTGGGTCCAGCGGGAAGATCCTCATTGGTTCGGCGGCCGTATCCCTGCCGCGCTGACATCCATCGAGCTGGTGAGTGTCGGACCGGGGGCCGGTACTGTCTATTCCGCTTATGAAGGGATGCCCCTGGTAAAAAAGGCTGATTCGTCTGCCGTTGTTCAGGAAAGGATACAATATATTACCAGTCGGAAGGCCTCCGTCTTTCCGTAAACGACCCGCAGCCTGGTGTTGCGGATCGTAATCATATCATATGACATTCGACTTTCGTTTACAAGTGTTTCATACCGTGGCCAGGCGTCTGAATTTTACCCGGGCAGCCGAAGAATTGTTTATCTCCCAGCCTGCAGTCACCCGGCATATTCAGGAACTGGAACAGCAATTCAAGGTCAAGCTTTTTGATCGTAACGGAACGCGCATCAGGTTATCTCCGGCGGGGCAGCGGCTGCTGGTACATACCGAGGAGCTCTTTGCCGTCTATCGCAACATCGAATTCGATATGAGCAATCTGACCCGGCGTCAGAGCGGGCGGTTGTTCCTGGGCGGTAGTATGACGACGGCGCCCTATGTCATTCCCCCTATCCTGGCTGAATTTCATGGTCGGTATCCCGAGGTGGAAGTCAGTCTGATCACGGGTAATACCCAGCAGATAGAACATGCGCTGGAGCAGCAGGAGATCGACCTGGGAATTGTAGAGGGGTACTCGCGCCATGCCGCAATCCGTTATACGGAGTTTATGAAAGATGAGATTGTGCTGGTCAGCAATCCGGGGCACCCCCTGGCCAAAAAATCCGTCATCCGTCCTGAAGAGCTTACCCGTATTCCGCTATTATTGCGGGAGCCCGGCAGCGGTTCGTTGGAGGTGCTTGCGCATGCCCTCAAAGGGATCGGGATCAAATTGTCTACCCTGAAAAAAGAGATGCAGCTTAACAGTACCGAGACCATCAAGTCCTATCTCCTGCGGGCCCCCGTGATGGCTTTTTTGTCCGTCCATGCCATCGCGAAGGAATTACAGAACAAGGAATGCTGCATCATTGAAGTAAAAGGGCTCCATATCGAACGGAATTTCTATTTTGCGCGGCTACAGGGCGATGCGCAGGCATTGCCTGACTTGTTTATGAAGTTTGCGCTGCATTATCATTTTATAAAGTAGGCTGGAATTTTCCATTCTCTTATAACCTTAAGTTATCGGGCATTACCAATAGCGATTTCCTTTCAGTCGGCAGACTATCGAACTTTGTGGGATCAGAAAACAAGCGTTTTATGGATACCATTAAAGCTCTCGACAAGCATAGTACGATCCGGCAGGTTATATTCATCGTTGTCGTTTTTGCCTGTTTGACTCCCTGGATCACGCCGCCGCTGGCGCTGGTGTTAGGATTGTTCATCGCATTCTTTGTAGGCCATCCCTTTTTGCACCTCAATCACAAGGCCACACACCTGCTGCTGCAGGTGTCGGTGGTAGGACTTGGCTTTGGCATGGATGCTGCCAGCACGCTGCGGGCAGGGAAGGAAGGATTGTTGTTTGCGGAGGCCTCTATTGCCGGCACCCTGAGCTTCGGATTGCTGCTGGGGCGGATCTTCAGGATAGAAAAGAAGACCTCTCTGCTGATCTCCGGTGGAACGGCCATTTGTGGTGGCAGTGCGATTGCGGCGTTGTCGCCTGTCATCCGGGCGGAAGAGCGTCAGGTATCCGTTGCCATGGGCACGGTCTTCATTCTCAATTCTGTGGCATTGTTCCTTTTCCCTGTCGTCGGTCATTTTCTGCACCTGAGCCAGACACAGTTCGGCCTTTGGAGCGCAATTGCCATTCATGACACCAGTTCCGTCGTAGGAGCCGCGGGCAGGTATGGCCCTGAGGCCCTGCAGATCGCTACGACGGTCAAACTGGCCCGGGCCCTTTGGATCATTCCTGTATCGCTGGTGGTGGCATTGTTCTTCCGTGACGGCACGACTGCAAAGACTGCGGGGGCTGCGGGGATCAATGGCTCGGGGCATGGCGGCAGAGCCGCAAAGGCCCGTGCAAAGGTCAGGATACCATGGTTTATCGGTCTGTTCATTTTGGCCATCCTGCTGAATACTTGGCTGCCTGTGCCTGCGCTCAGCCATGCCATCGTCGGCGCCTCTCATGCAGGTTTGACGCTGACATTGTTCCTTATCGGATCAGGGTTGTCCATACAGGTGCTGAAGAATACCGGCCTGCGGCCGTTGTTGCAGGGGGGTATATTATGGGTGCTGATCTCG
>PMUF01000631.1 GCA_003167015.1 Chitinophagaceae bacterium
GACATTGGATACGGTAGAAACGTTCTTGCCGATGGGCTCGCCTTTTTTGTTGTAGATCGTCGTTTCAATGGTCTTGTTCTGTTGCAATAAGAGATACTTCGAGCAATCCTGTGACAAGGCAGTAATACCGGATAAAAGAAGAAGGAAGAAAAGGGAGAAGGAAGTTTTTTTCATATTATAAATTTTTTGGATTAGAAAGGTAAGCTATTTTTTGGCTCCCGGCATACCACAAATGGGTATAAAATTACCCAGCGGCCTGTTAGGTTTCCTTTATCATTTTCCGGCATTGTTCTTGAAAACAGGATAGTATAGCATTGTTCACTTAAAACTTATTATTATGAGTGCTCAGAAAATTTTAATAGGCGCCTTATCGGGTCTTGTTGCAGGAGTGGCCATCGGTATTCTTGTTGCCCCGGCCGAAGGCAGCGAGACACGTCAGCGCATTTCGGACACGGCTGATAATCTGAAGAAAAAACTGAGAAAGTTAAGAGGCATTACTTCCGATGAGCTCGATGAGCTGAACGATATTTTTCAGAAAGAGACCGAGGGGCTGAGAGATGATGTCAGAACCCGTGTTCTTACTCTCATCAAAGCCGCAAAAGAGAAAGGTAACCACATTAAGGAGGAAGCATTATCCTAGGCACCAGGTGACGAGGCCGCCTGATGGCGTTATGCTTGTTCAAAAAGAGAAGGAGTCCTATGGACTCCTTTTTTCATTAAATTGCAACCTCATCAGACCTTGTTTACGTATGCCCATCGACCTTCGTTCCGACACCGTTACCCGCCCTACGCCCGCCATGCTGGATGCCATGATGCACGCCAGGGTGGGGGATGATGTTTTTGGTGAAGATCCTTCGATCAACGAGCTGGAAAAAATGGCGGCCGGACTGTTTGGCATGGAGGCAGCCCTTTATTGTCCTACCGGCACCATGTCCAACCAGATCGCCATTAAATGCCATACGCAACCCGGCGATGAAGTGATCTGTGAAAAGAGCTCACACGTCTATATCTACGAGGGCGGCGGTATCGCCTTCCATTCCGGGTCGCAGGTCCGGGCCCTCGAGGGGGACCGGGGAAGGATTACGGCGCAGCAGGTATGCCAGTCCGTCAATCCGGATGACGTTCATCGCGCCCGGACTTCCCTTGTTTCACTGGAAAACACCTGCAACAGGGGTGGAGGCAGCTGTTATGACCTTCAGGCGATCAGGGAGATCCGGCAGGTTAGCACGGATCATCAATTGAAGCTGCACCTGGATGGCGCCAGGCTATTCAACGCTTTAGTGGCGACGGGCCAGTCCGCGGCGGATTTCGGCCGGCTTTTCGACAGCATTTCCGTCTGTCTGAATAAAGGTATGGGCTGTCCGATCGGCAGTATCCTGATGGGGCCGGCGTCGTTTATCCGGCAGGGGCGCCGGGTCCGCAAAGTGTTCGGTGGCGGGATGCGCCAGGCGGGCTTTATGGCTGCGGCAGGTATCTATGCCCTGGAGCACCATATCGACAGGTTAGCAGAAGACCATGCGCATGCCCGCAGGATCGGCGCTGCCATAGAAAAGAAGGATTTTGTCCGTTCGGTCATGCCTGTCGAAACCAATATCGTCATCGTCGAAGTCGACCCTACCCTGACGGCCAAAACGCTGGCTGCCGAACTCAGGGAAAAGAATATATTGGCTATCGCCATTTCTCCCAGCCAGGTACGCTTTGTCACTCATCTGGATATTACCCCGGCGATGGTCGAAGAGACGGTGGCCGTCATTGAACAATTGTAATTAACTTTACGAAAAACCTTTTTTATGTTCCCGAAAGTAACACCGAAAGACACAACAGCATGGCAGCAATTACAAGAGCATTACAATAAGGAAATCAAGGGCGTCCATCTTCGGTCGCTGTTCAAGGCCGATCCGCAGCGGTTTGACCATTACTCGCTGAAGCTGGATGAGATCCTGTTCGATTATTCAAAGAATATCTTCACCGATAAGACCCTGGGCCTGCTGCGGCAGCTGGCGGAAGAGAGCAAGGTAAAGGAGGCGATCGAGGCGATGTTCACCGGGGAAAAGATCAATCAGACGGAAGACCGGTCCGTTCTGCATACGGCACTACGCAATATCGGCGGCTCGCCGGTATACAGCGACGGGAAGGATGTGATGCCCGATGTGCTGCGCGTCCTGGCCCAGATGAAGGCTTTCAGCGCACGCATCCACAGCGGCGATTGGAAAGGATACAGTGGAAAGAAGATCAAATATATCGTGAATATCGGCATCGGCGGCAGCGATCTCGGGCCCGTGATGGTGACTGAGGCTCTGCGGCCCTATTGGGTTGCCGGTATACAGGCTTATTTCGTCAGCAATGTCGACGGCACCCAGATCGTAGAGACGCTGAAGAAGGTTACCCCGGAAGAGACCCTTTTTCTTATCGCCTCCAAGACGTTTACCACGCAGGAGACAATGACTAATGCCCATACGGCCCGTGACTGGTTCCTCGCTTCTGCCAAAGACGAAAGCCAGGTGGCCAAACATTTTGTCGCGCTCTCCACCAATGAAAAAGAAGTGGTGAAATTCGGCATCGACAAAGCGAATATGTTCGAGTTCTGGGACTGGGTCGGCGG
>PMUF01000628.1 GCA_003167015.1 Chitinophagaceae bacterium
AATCCCCGCACCGACCGGGATCCCCGCACCGACCGGGAGAATGTCCTGATCCCCCCCATGCTGTTCCAGCCATTTGTCGAGAACGCTATCTGGCACGGTCTCATGCACAAAAGCGAACCCGGCCGCCTGGACATCCGCCTCCGGCTAGCCGGCGATATCCTCACCTGTACCATTACCGATAATGGCGTCGGCCGGGCCACGGCCGCAGCTTCCAGCAGCAAGTCGGCACAAAAGCAGAAGTCCATGGGCATCGATATCACCCAACAACGGTTGAACCTCATTAACGGTCCTGCCGATAACGGGCACAGCGTAAAGATCGAAGATCTGTATGACGATCACAGCCAGCCCGCCGGCACCCGCGTGACTATCCGGATCCATACCCGAACGTCCAATCATTCATAAAACCGACGCGTATGATCACCGCCATTATTGTAGATGATGAACCTGATTGCGCTGAAACCCTGCAACTCCTGCTGGATGCCGGCTGCCCCGAGGTAAAGGTGGTCGCCGTTTGTCTGTCGGGCGCGGCGGCGCTGACACAGATCCCGGCGCTTAACCCGCAACTGGTCTTCCTGGATATTGAAATGCCGTTCATGAATGGATTCCAGCTGCTGGCACAGTTACCGGCCATTAACTTCGACCTGATCTTCACGACGAGCTATGACCAGTATGCCATCAAAGCAATACGCTTCAGCGCCATGGACTACCTGTTAAAACCGATCGACCGCGAAGAGCTGCGGGCCGCCGTTCAGAAATCATTGGATCACCGCAATCCGCCGCTGCCGCAACAGCTGGAGATCCTGCTGCAACGACTGCAGCAGCCTGTCTCGACAAAAATCGCCATCCCTACCATGGACGGACTGCAGATGGTGCCTGTCGCCTCGGTCATCAGTTGCGCCGCCGACAGCAACTATACGATATTCCACCTGAAAGGCGGCCAGAAGATCACCGCCTCCCGCACCCTGCGGGATGTCGCGGAAATGCTCGAAGAACAGAATTTTATCCGTGTTCACCAATCCTCGCTCGTCAACGTGGATGAGATCAATAAATATGTCAAGGGCGAAGGCGGTTACCTGATCATGAGCGATGGCTCGACCGTCGATGTTGCCCGCAGCCGCAAGGAGTCGCTGCTCAAACGCCTCCAGCCGAAACGCTCCTGATTCGCTTACTCCTATGCCTGCTATCCCTCGCACGTAGCTCCCGCCGCTCCCAATACTCATTCGCACCTGCAGAATTCCCTCTTGGGGCGCCATCTGCTCAATCTGGCTATGACAGCCCTACAGTCCGCAGTAGTTTTGAAGAAAAATAAAATATATGAAAAAACTACTCATACTCGCAGCCTTGCTGATCGGCTGCAGCATAGTTGAGGCCCAGATGGGGCTCGCCACGACTGCCCTTCCGCTGGCAGCAAAGATCAATGCCAACAAAACCGTCTACAGGGATTTCACGCTGTACCGCTATTCGGCTGACGGCGTCTTCTATAAAGCATACTATGACAATCGCGGGGTATGGCTGCATACGATCTTGTCCTACGCAGAAGGCAATTTGCCGGCATCCGTCAAGGACCGGATCAGGAGCGCCTATGGCCATTACACGATCTCCTGGGTTGATGAGATCCGCGCGCCCGATCAGCTGCCCCTGTACCGCGTTGAGCTCAACTACAGTAGAAAGTTCCTGGTCGTACAGGTGAACGAGGAGGACATGGAGCAGGAGGCCGAATACGAGCACCAATACGAGCATTAACCCGGCGATTCTTTTTATATCGCATAAAGCAAAAGTTCGGAGCTCTTTTCCAGGAGCTCCCCTTTTTTTCGGCCGTCCGCCCCCTCGCAGCCCCGCGTCTCCGCGTCGCCGCCCAGCCCCTAAGCCGCGTCTCCACCCGCCCCTCGGTCACTCCGCCCGCGCCGCCCTCCGCCCGCGCGCGTCACCGGTACACATCCAGCAACCCGTCCGGCAGCTCCACATGCACCTCGCGTTTCTCCTGATCAACCCGCCGCAGCGTCGCTGCATGCATCGGGATCAGCGCCTCTTTACCCGCTAAATCGATCTTGCAAAGCACCTGGTGCGGCTGCTCGATCACCTCGAGGATCTCCCCGAGATCAGCCCCCCCATCGATCAACCGGAATCCTACCATGGAAATGGGAGCGGATTTCCCCGCAAACAGCTCAAAATCCTTCTCCGTCAGCCAAACCTCTTTTTGGACCACCCGCCGGGCGGCCTCCTTGCTGTCGAGCCCTTCTAACTTGATGTATACCTCGTCGGCGCTCTTGCCGCGGGCGCTCTCGACGAACCAGGGCAGCATCTCGTCGCGCTTCTCTTCGATAAAGATGGTTTTCAGCCCCCTGAGGCTGGTCTTTTTGCCAAGGCGGTGTTGGAGTACCAATTCGCCCTGCAGGCCAAAGACGGCCACTAATTTGCCGATATTGCGGTAGTTGTCGCTCATAAAAAAAAGGAGGCCTCGCAGCCTCCTGGTAAAATTACAATTTGAACGTTTCAGCCGACCCTACGCCTCTGCAGGAGCTCCGCCTTCACTCTTCTTCTCTATCTGCACCGGCCTTTCCCTTTCGGTTCTTTCAGGGCGCTCAGATCTTTCAGCGCTCCTTTCCATCGGCCTTCTCATGGGAGGACCACCGGGACCCCTTCTGCCGGGACGCGCCCTGCGGTTGTCTTCTGCCCTCTTTTTCAGCGCTATTTCGTGCTCACCATGCCATTTCTGGAATTTCTCCATTGCGGCGGCGTCATCGAATAAGCCCAGCTTCACTCCACGCAACAGATGTTTCAGATAGAGAACACCCTTGTAGGAGAGAATGCGGCGAACAGTATCCGTCGGCTGCGCACCTTTGTGCAGCCAGTCAAGCGCCTTTTGGCGATCAAGTTGAACGGAAGCAGGAACTGTCAGTGGATTGTACGTACCGATCTTTTGGATGAACTTGCCATCCCTTGGTGCACGGGCGTCGGCTACTACGATGAAATAAAATGGCCTTTTCTTAGACCCGTGGCGTTGCAGTCTGATTTTAACTGGCATCTTAAATAGAAATTTAAATGCGTGAACAATAAGGTTACCTTCTTTAAAAAGGAAAATTCCTTTTTAGGGAGTGCAAATCTAGCACTCTGTAATTACATTTCAAAAATAATGCATCATGAATTAAAGAGCGAATATTGCAGTATAAATTTTGTTAACATCGTAACCCTTTAACATTCAGGGAATAATGTCCACAATACGCTTGCATTTGCAATTCTCGTGCCGACAGTCGTTGCAATCTCAACAAATATCAAGTTTTCGCGCTACCGCCGCTTCATCCCCCCCATCCCCATGCCACCCATCGGCATCTTATTCATCATCTTCATCATCTGCTTCATCTGCTCGAATTGCTTCAGGAAAGCATTGATCTCATTGATATCCTTCCCGCTCCCCTTCGCCAGCCTCTTCCGGCGACTCTGATCGATCACATCCGGATTCGCCCGCTCGAATGGCGTCATCGAACCGATGATCGCCTCGATACCCTTGAAAGAATCATCACTGATATCGACGTCCTTGACCGCCTTCCCCACTCCGGGTATCATTCCCAATAAGTCCTTGATATTCCCCATCTTCTTGATCTGCTCCAGCTGCTGTTTGAAGTCCTCGAAATCGAATTGATTCTTGCGGATCTTCTTCTCCAGCTTCCTCGCCTCCGCCTCGTCATACTGTTCCTGCGCCTTCTCGACCAAAGTCGTAATGTCTCCCATCCCCAGGATCCTTTGCGCCATCCGATCTGGATAGAACACATCCAGCGTATCCAGCTTCTCGCCGGAAGAAATGAACTTGATCGGCTTAGTGACGGTATATTTGATCGAAAGAGCAGCCCCACCCCGCGTATCGCCGTCCATCTTCGTCAGTACAACCCCGGAAAAATCCAATCTCTCATTAAAAGCCTTAGCGGTATTCACGGCATCCTGGCCGGTCATCGAGTCCACCACGAACAATATCTCACCCGGACTCACCGCCGCTTTGATCGCCGCCACTTCCTTCATCATCACCTCGTCGACGGCCAGACGGCCCGCCGTATCGATGATCACCACATTTTTATTGGTAGACCGCGCCGCCTTAATGGCATTCTGCGCGATCTCGATCGCATTCTTATTCTCCGGTTCGCTGTACACGTCGACGCCGATCTGTCCGCCGAGCACTTTCAGCTGCTCGATGGCCGCCGGGCGATAGATATCCGCCGCCACCAGGAGGGGAGAAAGCCCCTTGCGGGCTTTGAGATAGTTCGCCAGCTTGCCGCTAAAGGTCGTTTTACCACTGCCCTGCAATCCCGCGATCAGGATTACCGCCGGACTGCCCTTGGCATTCAGTTCGCTCTCCGCGCCGCCCATGAGGGCAGCCAGTTCGTCCTTGACGATCTTGACCATCAGCTGGCCCGGGCTGACGGCCGTCAGCACCTTCTGCCCCATGGCCTTTTCCCTGACCGTATCCGTAAATTCTTTGGCGATCTTGAAGTTGACGTCCGCATCGATCAGCGCCCGTCGGATATCCTTTACCGTTGCCGCAATATTGAGCTCGGTGATCCGCCCTTCCCCCTTGATCTGCTTAAACGCCGACTCCAGCCGTTCCGATAAATTTTCAAACATAAAAGTGTTTTGACCTTGTTCGTTTTTGTTGACCGCGTCCGGCCTGCCTTTGACCGCGTCCGGCCTGCCTTTGACCGCGTCCGGTCTGCCCAAAATAAAAAAGTGAACATAACAATGTTACATTCACTTAGAAAAGATACAAAAGTAAGAAATTTAGGTCAAAGGAAGTGTTTCAGTGTATTTGTCTACTCAAATTGTTCTTAGTTTAAATGCCCAGGTAACTCCTCAGCATTTTCGACCGCGAATTGCTCCGCAGCTTGGTGATCGCCTTGTCCTTGATCTGCCTCACCCTTTCCCGGGTCAGGTTGAACTTCTCGCCGATGTCCTCCAGGCTCATCGGATGATCCACCCCGATGCCGAAGAAAAAGCATATCACTTCCTTCTGCCGTTCCGTCAATGTCCTCAAACTGCGGTCGATCTCCTGTTTCAGCGATTCCTTGTGTTCGATGTTCTGATTGGCCATTTCCGCATTCGGGTTCACCAGCACGTCGATCAGGGTATTGTCCTCACCTTCCGATAAGGGCGTATCCATGCTGACGTGGCGGGCGGCAATGCCCAGGGTCGAAGTGACCTCCTCGATGTCCAGTTCCAGCAAGTCGGCCAGTTCCTCCGCGGAAGGCTCCCGTTCGAATTCCTGTTCCAGATGGGAATAGGCCTTCTGAATACGGTTCGTGAGACCAACCTTATTCAGCGGAAGACGGACGATGCGGGACTGTTCGGCGAGGGCCTGTAAGATACTCTGGCGGATCCACCAGACAGCGTAGGAAATGAATTTGAAACCACGGGTTTCATCAAAGCGTTGAGCCGCCTTGATCAGGCCCAGGTTGCCTTCATTGATCAGATCGGGCAGGGACAGGCCCTGGTTCTGATACTGTTTGGCTACGGATACCACAAAGCGTAGGTTCGCCTTGGTTAACTTATCGAGCGCTTTCTGATCTCCCTGCTTGATACGGATGGCGAGTTTGACTTCTTCTTCGGGACTGATCAACTCCACTTTTCCTATTTCCTGCAGGTACTTCTCCAGGCTCTGAGATTCACGATTAGTAATACTCTTCGTGATCTTCAGCTGACGCATGCTCATAGGCAGAGGTCTTTTAAAGGGTTTTTAGGTTCTTAGCTTGCTTTTACGTTTGCCGTCAGTCGCCTTTTTGGAATTTGGCTCCTTCCGCCAAACCTTCTTATGACTGGCCTTCGGCCGTAAAAGCCTTTGGCTTTTAATAAAAAAAAGGAATCGCTTAAATCGGTTAAATCTGATTGATTTTAGTCTTGGTAAAACGTATAAACTGAGCTTTTCTTGTATCCTTTGATCGTCGGGTGATTCCGGAGAGATGTAATCAGCAATTTAACGATTTTAGCCCGCGCAACCAATTATTTCGGTAATATATTGATTGTCAGCAGATATACATTAAAATTTGCTTAAAAATGTGGTGTTGGGCATACAAGAATATACTTGAAAAAAAATTTTGATGGTTGATTTATTTTTCTATTATTGCATCCAGCCGGTTCGGCAGAATTGTTGACTGCTGGCTGATGACAGGTTGAGCCCAAACGAATCAAATGCAATAGATGAGTAAGAAACAAATATTTACGGTAGAGTATCCGGTCAGATGTTCACCTTCGATCTTATACGAATTCTTAAGCACCCCCGCCGGTTTGCAGGAGTGGTTTGCAGATAAAGTTGATGAACGCGATAATGTCTTTAGTTTTTCCTGGAATGGAACGACAGATAAAGCCGAAGTGACGATGAGCGAATTCGAAAAATTCATCCGCTTTCACTGGATGGAGGCGCCTCCGGAAGAGTTCTTCGAGTTCCGCATCGAGAAGTCGGAAGTCACGAACCAGACGATCCTCGTCATCAGCGATTTCGCGGGTAAGGGTGAGGTGAAGGATCAGACCCAGCTGTGGAGCTACCAGGTCAAGGATCTCTTTCACCGGCTGGGCAACTAACGGTCGCCCTTATCTGATAGATTTTCCGTCGATAGTATTTCCATCAACAAATGATGCAGCGCCGATAACCTTTCCGGGGCCTCATCCCAGTGCTCCAATCCCACGCGTGCCGATAACTTCAGCCATGGGCGCCCGCCTATATCTGCCAGCGGCCCGTAAGTCTCCGCCGTATGCTCATGCACCCACTCGTCGTCAGCAATAGAAACCTCAAACCCCGCAGCCGCCAGCTCAGCCCACCGGGCGCGTATAGCCGGTAGAAACCTCTCCTTATATACCCCCTTTAGATGTAGCGTCACACTAAACGCGTACCCCCACAAAAAGAACAAGCGTATCGCGTACACATCCTCCCGCCCGAACACCCTTGGATAATCCAGCATCACCCACGGCAGCCCCTTATAATTCTCCCCCCGCGAAATCTTAGGTTCTGTCGTAGGTTGGGTGCCGCCGCTACTCGGTGCGCGGCGGGGCGGCGCTACACGGTGCGCGCCGCCAGCCCTGATCGCTTCGCTCAACCCCGCAAACATCCCCACGACCTTTTGAATGACCGAATTCTTCGTTAAAATCCACGCCGGATCCCTCACCAGCCGCATTTCCTCTGCCGAAAGTTGTACCTTTGCAAAGTTTTTGTTCATGATTTAAAGATACATGTTTAAAAAGCTAGATCTCCTCATTGTAAAGGCCTTCATCGGCCCTTTTATCGCCACGTTCTTTATCACCCTCTTCGTGTTGGTGTTACAGTTCTTCTGGCTGTATATCGACGACGTCGTCGGTAAGGGCATCGATATCGTGACCGTAGGACAGCTGATCTTCTACCTCAGCGCCACGCTGGTACCCCTCGCCCTGCCCCTGGCCGTGCTGCTGTCTTCGATCATGACGCTGGGCAACCTTGGTGAAACGTTCGAGCTTATCGCTATCAAAGCCGCCGGTATCTCCCTGCTGCGTTTCATGCGGCCGCTGTTCTTCGTCAGCCTCATCCTGACCATCCTCGCCTTTTTCTTCAACAATAATATCCTGCCCATCTGCAACCTGAGGATGAACACCATCAAGTACGACATCATCGTCACCAAACCCGCTTTCGATATCAAGGAAGGGGTTTTCTACGATCGGATCGAAGGGTTCGTCATCAAGATCGGCAAGAAGGAAAAGGACGGGTCCACGATCCGCAACGTGGTGATCTATGAACAGAATGGCGGACAGACCGATAACGTCATCATCGCCGACAGCGGCCAGATGATCGTCACCCCCGACAAACAGTCGCTGGAGTTCATCCTCAAGTCCGGCACCCGGTACCAGGAACAGGGCAACAACACCCCCGGCGGCTCGCAATTGACGCGCATGAGCTTCAAACAGTACAAGAAGGTGATGGACCTCAGCTCTTTCAGGATGAATAAGACTGACGACAGTACGTTCAAACATAACTACCAGATGCTGACCCTCAACCAGCTCACCCGCAGCATCGACTCCATCGAAAAGATCAATGCCGGTTATGTCGCCAAAGCCGGCAAGGATATCAACCTCTACATGAAATTCGCCGCGATGCTCGACACGACAGGCTGGGAGGCGGCGGAGAAGGATACGTCGCGGTCGAAATACCTGATGCCCGTGGGCTGGGCCACCGATTCGCTGCGGAAAGCCTGGACGACGGCGCATCATCGCCGGGATTCCGTGGATAAGGCATGGGCGGCCCTGAAAAAGACCCGCGACTCTATCGACCAGGTGAGAGCGAAAGCCC
>PMUF01000442.1 GCA_003167015.1 Chitinophagaceae bacterium
GGGTTTTTCGGCCTCGGTCAGGATGGTGTAGATTTCCAGGTCTTCGGGTAAAGGGGAGAGGGGGATGGGGACCTTCATCAGTTGCTCGATTGCCGTCTGCATCTCTTTTTCTTTGGGCGTCACGAAGCTGATGGCTATTCCTTTCCGGTCGGCTCTGCCAGTCCTTCCGATGCGGTGAATATAATTCTCCGGTTCATCTGGCATATCGAAGTTAATGACATGCGTGACTTCTGCGACGTCGAGGCCTCTGGCGATAATATCGGTAGCGATAACGGTGTTATATTCTCCGGTCTTAAATCTATTGACGGTATTAAACCTATAATTCTGGTCTTTATTGGAGTGGATGACCCCTGTTTTGCCCGGAAATTTTCCGGCCAGCTGATCATAGAGTTGATCGGCCAATTGTTTGGTCGAGACAAAGACCAGCACTTTGGTCATGTCGGGATCATGGTTAAGGAGGTACTCCAGCAGGTTGATCTTCGTATTGAAGTTGGGGACTTCATATGCCCGCTGATCGATGGATTCAACGGGAGTGCCGGTGGGTGCGGCTTCAATCCGCTGGGGCTGGTTGAAATAAGTATCCATCAATTGGTCCACTTCGTCGGTAATGGTGGCGGAGAAGAGTAAGTTCTGGCGTTTGGCGGGCAGTAAATCCAAAATATTGCGTAATTGGGTGCGGAAGCCGAGGTTAAGCATTTCGTCGACTTCGTCGATCACCAGCTTTTTAATGGCATTCAGTCGTAAAGAGCCGCTGAGGACGAGGTCGTACAACCTGCCGGGGGTAGCGACGAGGATATCGAATCCCTTTTCCACTTCTGCCCGTTGCGTGTTGATATTTACGCCCCCATAAACGCCTACTGTCTGAAGTGTCATGTAGGCAGTCAGCGCCCTTGTTGTTTCTACGACCTGTAAGACCAACTCGCGGGTAGGGACGATGATGAGGAACTGTGGGGTTCTTGTCTTCGAGAAGGTCAGCTGTCTCAGGCAAGGCAGTAAATAGGCGATGGTTTTGCCGGTGCCTGTCTGGGCTATTCCGCAGACATCACGTCCGGACATGATGACGGAGAAGACTTTCTGCTGGATAGAGGTGGGGTACTGATAGCCCAGGTCATCGAGGGCGGTCAGTAAAGGTTTGTTGAGGTTCAAGTCGCTGAAAGTCATTGCCGTGCTATTGAGGGGCAAAGGTAGGGTAAATCCGGCAAGGATGGCCTGGGGGCGGGGACCATCCTTCATGCTCCCATCGATAAAGTCTGGCGGGCCTGGACCGACGCCGGCAAAATGAGCTGGTTTGGATCAGATCCCCATGGGCAGGTAATCGAAGCCCGGATGGACGCCCGTCCGGGAGGTCTTTTCGAGATCACCTTTCAGAATTCGGACAAGACTGAATTTACCTGTTTCGGCGTCTATGAGGACGTCCGGCAACCCAATAATCTCTCCTTCAGCTGGGAATGGAAGAATGAACCCGGTGTCCGATCGCAGGTAACGGTTCTTCTCTCACCCGACGGTAAGGGCAACACAAAAATGACCTTTACGCATGCGGGCGTTGGAGATGCTTCCATGCACGATTATCAAAAAGGGTGGCAGTCCACTTTTCTCAAACTTGATCGGGTCTTGTAACCATTTTCCCATTCCGCAGTAATCATCAAAAGGGGGATGCAACATTCCCGGGCCGGAGGTGTCCTTAACCCACCATCATCAACCCGTTTTTATGCTGAAAAACTATTTCAAAATAGCCCTGCGCAACCTGCGCAAAAGCGCCACATATTCCTTTATCAATATCACCGGCCTCGCTGTAGGCCTGGCCGTCAGCATCCTCTTGCTGCTTTGGGTGAACGACGAATTGAGCTACGACCGGTTTAACGTCCACGCGGACAACCTTTACAGGCTGTCGCCAAAGTTTGGTGATGGGGCTAACCCCACGATCTGGGAAACGACACCCGCTCCCTTGGCCTTGTATGCCAAAAAGGAGATCCCTGAAGTAGAAAACACCTGCCGCATCACGGAAGATTGGGCTGTTTCCGTATTTGAATACCAGGGGAAAAAAATAACCGAATGGCATAACTGCCAGGTCGACTCTTCTTTTTTCAGCATGTTTACCTATCCCCTCATCAAAGGCAACCTGCAACACCCCTTTACGGATGCTCATTCGGTAGTATTGTCCGAGACGACAGCGAAAAAGTTTTTTGGCGATGAAGACCCCATAGGCAAAGTACTGAAAGCCGATGACAAGAAAATATACCAGGTCACGGGTGTCATGAAGGACATGCCGGATAATTCGTCGATACAGTTCAACATGGTCTTTAATTTTCAGGAGCTTGAAAAGGATCAAGACACTACCGGCTACTTTGATAAGCGTCCCATTGACGCCAACTGGGGCCAGTACAATTATGAGACCTATGTATTGCTAAAGCCCGGCGCCAATCCTGTCATTGCAGGTCAAAAGATGGGCGTGCTGCACCGCAGCCATCAAAATATAGATTTTAACAAGCACCTGGTTTACCTGCTCAACCCGCTGACCAAAATCCATCTCTATGCCACGAACGGTGAGGAGCAGGGGATGATGATCGTGCGGGTGTTCTTCATTGTGGCTGTCATTGTGCTGCTCATCGCCTGCATCAACTATGTCAACCTGATCACTGCCCGGGCCATAGGGCGCAGCAAGGAAATAAGCCTGCGGAAAATAGTCGGCGCCGGGAAGGCCGGCCTGTTCCTGCAATTTCTCAGCGAATCGCTGCTGACCTTTCTGATTGCACTGGTCATCGCCACCGGCCTTATTTACGGGGTCATGCCTCTGTACAATGATCTGGCCGGCAAAAATATCATGTTCAAACCCTGGGCGCCGGAGGTACTGACGGTGTACGGTCTTACCCTGCTGGCAACGCTGCTGCTGGCAGGCATTTATCCTGCCGTGACGCTGGCATCCTTCAAACCGCTGGAGGCGATGAAGGGCAAACTGAGCGGTATCGGCAGCAAAGGCAATTTCCGGAAGGTATTGGTGGTGGCACAGTTTAGCTGCTCCATCATGCTGATCACCAGTACCATTATTATCGGCAAACAACTCAAATATATCCGCGAAAAGAACCTGGGTTATGACAAAGAGAATGTCTTTAGCTTCTGGATGCGCAATATTGATAACCATTATGAGGCCGTCAGGACCGAGCTATTGCAGCAACCGGGCATCATCGGCGTGACGGAATCGGGGGTCGACATCATCAATAGCGGCACCGGTACCAGCAGCGTCAGTTGGGATGGCAAGAGACCGGACCAGCAAACATTTACCATTGGCCAGATGCCGGTCGAAAATAATTTTCTGGAGGTGATGGGCATGAAACTGGCGGAAGGCAAAGGTTTTACCGGAACGTCAGCCGACAGCACCAACTTTATCCTCAACGAAACAGCTATCAAAGAGACCGGTATAACGGAACCCGCAGTGGGCAAAACCTTTACCTTTCATAACATAAAAGGCGTGATTGCCGGTGTCGTAAAGGATTTTCATTTTCAGAATATGCATACCCAGATCCGCCCGCTCCTGATGCAATACGACAAACACTGGCGGGGGAAAATGTATGTCAGAACGACCGGCAAGGATGCAGCCAAAGCCCTGGCTGCAGTGGAAGGTATCTGGAAAAGATATAACGCGGATTACGATTTTAATTACACCTTTTTAGACAGTTCGTTTAGCGACTTATACAAGAGCGATACCCACGTCGGACGGCTGTTTAACTGCTTTGCCGTAATAGCCATATTGATATCCTGCCTGGGCTTGTTTGGGCTGGTCACGTTCACTGCCGAAAGCAAGGTCAAAGAAATAGGCGTCCGGAAAGTATTGGGTGCCGGGGTACCGCATATTGTGGCCCTGTTGTCGAAGGATTTTGTGGTGCTGGTGCTGGTGGCGGCTGCCATTGCCTTCCCGGTGGCCTGGTATGGGCTGGGCAAATTTTTGCAGGGCTATGCCTACCGGACGGATTTGAGTGGGTGGGTGTTTGTCGCCGCAGGCGCCATGACGCTGGTGATCGCGATGATAACCGTCAGCTTTAGGTGTGTACAGGCCGCGCTGGCCAACCCGGTGAAATCTTTGCGTAACGAATGAGCCGCGGAGCGGCTCCTGGCCTGAGAACAGAATAAAAACCATCTCATGATTAAAAATTATTTCAAGATTGCCGCCCGATCTATCGGGAAAGAAGGAGTCTTCTCAGGCATCAACGTTTTGGGGCTGAGCGTTGCGCTGAGTGCCTTCCTGGTCATTTATGTCCTGGTTCATTTTCACCTTAGCTTTGAGAAATTCGAAAAGGACGGGGACCGGATCTACCGGGTGGTGTCCAATTCTACCTTTAACGGTGAAAAATCTTATACCTCCGGCATTTTATCTCCCCTGGGCCGCGCCATCCGGAAAGACCTGGCGGGCGTTGAAGAGGCAGCGCCCTTTCGGATCTGGGATCGTGACCTGAAAATATCCATTCCTTCGGGAGGGCAAAAGGACCCGGTCGTTTTTAAAAAGCAAAAGGATTTTATTTTTGCCGATCTTCCTTATTTCCATTTTATAGGCTATCAATGGTTGGCGGGCTCTCCGGCCACAGCGCTGAACCAGCCGTACCAACTTGTACTCACGGAAGAAAAGGCGAAACAATTTTTCCCGGGTTCTGCCCCTTCGGAATTGATTGGGAAAGACCTTTATTTCAACGATTCGCTGACCATGAGGATCACGGGTATAGTCAAGGATCTCGATCCACATACCGATTTTACCTTTAAAGGATTCATATCAGAAATTACCCTGACGAGCCCCAGCCTGCAACCCGACGATTGGACAAGTTGGAATAGCACGGACCCCGCGTCGCAGCTATTGATAAAGTTAACGCCAGGCAGCCGGCCCGCCCTGATCGAAAAAGAAATAGACGCGTTATATGAAAAGGGTCATGGACCGGATGATAACGGGAAAAGAGGATATGGGCTTCAGCCGCTGGCCGATATTCATTTTAACGGGGATTATGGGGCCTATGGCCTTCCTGTGGCTAGCAGGAGTACGCTGTATGGCCTACTCNNTTGCATCAATTTCATCAACCTGTCCACTGCCCGTAGTACCCGGAGGGCGAAGGAGATCGGCGTTCGAAAAGCAATGGGCAGCTCGAAGACGCAGATCATGCTGCAATTTCTCGCAGAAACATTTTTACTCACGCTGATCGCTACCGTTTTGTCCGTTTGCCTGATCCCGTTTGTCCTGAAGGCTTTCTCGGACTTTATTCCTTCAGCGCTGCATTTTAGCGAAATAGGGCAACCTGCCGTCGTCCTGTCCGTGGTCGGCCTGATGATCGTGGTACCGCTGCTCTGCGGTCTTTATCCCGGGTTGATCCTGTCCCGATTCAACCCTGCGACAGTACTGCAAAACCAGGCGCATACGGGCGACGGCAAGGGCCGCCATTCCTGGGTACGCAAAACACTGACCATTTCGCAATTTACTATCGCCCAGTTTTTTGTTTTGGTCATCATGCTGGTTGGCAAGCAGATCAATTATTCGCTTAGTAAGAGTATGGGTTTCAGGAAAGAGGCCGTCATTTGTTTTAATTTCGGTCACGGCCCTGCCGGCCCCACCCACCCGGTGGCCCCGGGCGATACCGCGAATTCTCAGGCGGCGCTGGTCAATACCGGCCCTGACAGGAAGGCCGCGCTGGTCAACATGCTAAAGGCCATCCCTGACATCGAAATGATCAGCCTCAGCAACAATCCTCCTTCGTCCGACAGGAACCGGACCTCTATACTGGCATACGTCGATAATGAAGGGGAGACAGAGACCTCGGTCTATATTAAATATGTGGACACGAACTATCTCAGGTTGTACCAGCTGAAATTACTCGCGGGTAGAAATATCGATAACAGTGATACGGTAAAAGAATTGATCATGAATGAAACCTATGCCCGTATCCTGCATTTCAACGATCCGCAGAAGGCTATTGGAAAACATCTCTGGTGGGAGGGCAGGAAAGTACCTGTTGTCGGGGTAGTGGCGGATTTCAACCAGCGGTCTTTTCATGAGGTCATCAAGCCCCTCGTCATTTCAACCAAGAAAACGGAATATGTCGTCGTCAATATAGCTTTGAGGCCCCAGGATGGGGCCGGGTCAAATTGGACAGCCACTATCGAGAAGATGCGGGCCGACTTTAAGCAGTTATATCCGGAAGATGATTTTGATTATCGTTTTTTTGACGAGAATATCGCCAGGTATTATGAAAATGAACAGCGTCTGTCGCACCTTTTATTTTGGACCACGGGAATTGCCGTATTCATCTGCTGTCTGGGGTTGCTGGGACTGGTCATCTATACAACCCATCAACGGATGAAGGAAATCGGGATAAGAAAAGTATTGGGTGGGTCCGTCCTGCATATCAGCACGCTCATTTCAAAGGACTTTCTTCTGCTCGTGGGAATTGCATTTGCCATTGCCACCCCGATGGCCTGGATATTTATAAATCAATGGCTCCGGAATTTTGTCGATCGGACAGCCATCAGTTGGTGGACATTTGTGCTTGGCGGGCTGCTGATGATCGTTATTTCGTTGCTTACGCTTGGTTTTCAAACGGTAAAGGCGGCAATGGCCAACCCGGCGGAGAGTTTAAAGGCGGACTAGTTTTAACGGTGGACGGCGGGGACGGGACTTTGCGATGTCATTGAACATCCCCGCTGATACCGGGGCGGACGACGGTGCCGTTGAAGGTCAGCACGACGGGAGAAGACAGGTCAATAGGGGCGTTTGTTGCTGTGCGCCATTTTAAGGTACCTGTGGCGGCATCGATGGCATATAGAAAATTGTCGTGGCTTCCGATATAGACGGTTCCGTTGCTGACCACTGGGCTGGATTCGATCTCATCGCCTGTAGTAACGCTCCATTTAAGGGCGCCAGTCCCGGCATCAAAAGTATAAAGCTTGTCATCAAGGCTTCCTACGTAGACGATGCCACCCGCCACGAGGGGGCTCGAGGGTATCTGACCGCCTGTAGCGGCAGACCATACCTGGGCGCCGGTAGTCGCATTAATGGCATAAAGGCTACTATCCGCGCTGCCTATATATACGATGCCATTCACCACTGTGGGGCTTGAAATAATACCAAAGCCAATGGGAGCTGTCCATTCGAGGGACCCTGAAACAGCATTAAGGGCATAGAGATTGTTATCACTACCGCCGACATATACGATGCCATTGCTGACAGCGGGGCTGGAAAGACCTACCGGTGTACCAGCGCCTGCATTTACAGCATACATGTAACCGTCGAAACTCCCGAAATAAAGTATTCCATTGACAATGGTAGGAATCGAAAGAACCGGCTCCCCCGTTGAAAATGTCCAATTTTGTGCGCCTGTGTTTACATTGAAAGCATAGAGCCTCCCGTCGTCGCTGCCGACGTAAATGAGTCCATTGCTGATCGCCGCGCTGCCTTCCACGTCGCTGGCGGTCGGGGCAGCCCATATTTGCACGCCTGTCGAGGCATTAAAGCAATGAAGGCTGCTGTCGAAGCTTCCGACGAATACGTATTCATCCGCCGTAACCGGTAGCGTGGCGCCCCGATAACATTTGATCCACCGCTCACGCCCGAGCTGGTGACTGCTTCAACCTTATAATAATATTGGGCGCCGGCGGGGATATTCGTTACCACTTCAAAGGTATCTGTTACAGATGCAGGATTGTACCCACTCAGTGTATTGACGAAGGCGGTGTCGATGGCTACTAATAACCGATAGCCTGACGCTGCGCTGACCTGCTGCCAATGGGCGATAAAAGAGGTATCCGAAATATTTGTTGGGGGTAAAGCTGTCGGAGCGGACTGTGCGCCAGATGGGGAAGACGGGGAATGAGATGATTTGCTGCAGGCGGGGAATAGGGCGGCAAACAGGCTAGCGGCAAGCAATATTCTTTTCAGGCGTATTGAATAAGGGTTTATGGCGTATTTGGCGTAAAATAGGTAATTTTTTGGGATATTGCACAGGCATGAAAATTTTATTGACACTTACCATATTCATAGCTGCGTGGCTATTTACCGGTTCATCCTATGCGCAGCAGGTTGATTCTTCGAAACTGGTCATAGGAGATATCGTCACTATCCATTCGCGAATATTGGGCGAAGACCGCAAAATCCGTATCTATACACCGGCCTTTAGCACTTTTGAGAAATTCCCCGGCCAGGCGTTGCCCGTATTATACCTGACAGACGGAGATGCGCTGAGCGGTATTGTCTCCGAAGAGGTAGATTATCTTTCTACGAGCTATTTGTACCTGCCACCTATGATCATTGTCGGGATCACGAATTATGATCATAACAGGATGAAGGATCTGACCCCGTCCCGACCAGAAGGCGGTTTTGATGGGAACAGGGATACATCGGCATTTGGCGGTGGTGAAAAGTTCCTCCAATTTATCAGCAGCGAAGTGATGCCTTATGTGGAAAGCCATTACAAAACAGAGCCCTTCAAAATTTTTGTCGGGCATTCTCTGGGGGGGCTACTGGCCTTTCATTGTCTTGTCAATCATCCTGAGATGTTCAATGCCTATATAGCAGTGAGCCCTTCGCTGTGGTGGGACAGCGGGCTGGTGGTCGGGCAGGCGGATAAAAAATTAACCGACAGATTGAAAAACAAATTTCTTTTTTTCAGTGATGCAAATGAAGGAGGAGAGCTTCATCATGAAGTATTAGCGATGGACACGCTGCTCAGGAAAAAGAATATTGGCGGACTTATGTATAAATACGTCGGCTATCCTGATGAGAGACATGGGTCTGAACCGATAAAGGCCATATATGACGCCCTACGGTTCCTTTATCCGCAATGGTACTCGGCAGTTGAAGATTCAACGGCTACGCTGGTCGGCAAACACTTTGCACATCTTTCCGAGATCTACGGTTACCGGGTGTTGCCCCCCGAATTCGTCGTTGCAAGCCGGG
Source organism: Chitinophagaceae bacterium (assembly GCA_003167015.1). GTDB lineage: Bacteria > Bacteroidota > Bacteroidia > Chitinophagales > Chitinophagaceae > Puia. The sequence goes on from PMUF01000442.1 coordinate 8,924, forward strand.
GGAGTAGGATTCTCCAGATGGGTGGCGCCAAAGTGGATGACGCCATAGGGTTTTTTGAACTGAATGTAGCGAACTACCCGGCTTCAGCGAAAGCGTATGCGATGCTGGCCGATGCATGGGAAAAGAAAGGGGATAAGGGGAAGGCGATTGACAATTACAAGAAAGCTAGTGCGTTGGACCCGGGGAATGCGGATTTACAACGGAAATGGCAAGTATTGGAGCAGGGTAAATGATGATGGGTTTCGCATTTTAACTTAGTGCGATGCATTCTACCGAAATCAAGATTCCCGCAGGGAAAGGCATCACCTGAGGGGTACTCCGCGCGGGCGGGTTTTCAGGAAAGAACTCTCCGTAAACCTTATTTATGACGCTGAAATCGTTGCCGGTTACCATGAAAATGGTCGTCTTGACCACATTACTGATGCTGCTGCCGGCCTCTTCCAAAATGATCTTAATGTTTTGAAAACATTGCCTGGTTTGATCTTCAAAGTTATCGCTCACAATTTTTCCGGTAGAGAGGTCAAAACCAGGGGTGCCGGAAACGAAAATAAATTTTTCGGCTATTACCGCTTGTGGAAAGGCCTGACTCATGCGGGGAGCTTTTTGGGTATTGAAGTTTTCTCGTGCTGCCATAAAATATTTTTTAAGTTGAAGTAGCTAAGTTATCCGGGGCGGAGACATATTGTAAATATAAAGATATAAAAGGATTTGTAAAGTAAGGTATACAGACAGTGCGACGGTCGGTACGGTGAAGGTCTTTGTTTTCAAGACGGCGCTTGACGAGCCTATATTGGCGCAGCTACATGTGGTACCTGTTGCCGGGTCCGGGAAAGAACGTTCTTATAGCAGACGGGACAATTATAGTCTTTTTATTGAACCGGGGAAGCTGACGGCTGTCGCTAACGATTCGCTGGGAAACACGGAGGTGGCCGGTTCTGCCACACATAAAGATTATCTGGCATTGAAGGCAAAAGAAGCGGTTTATCAGGATGTGCTGGAAGGTCTGTATAAAGATTATGGGGCAGCATTAAAAAGTAAAGACTCGGTTGGTGAGCAGGTTGCAGAAGGTAAAATCGATTCGGTCGAAAATCTGGTTAAAGAGAATGTGTATAAAGTTTTTGTAAAGGCCAATCCAACCTCTCCGGTAGCTTTATATGCGCTTGGGCAATACACGGGTTATTCGATCGATCCGGATAAGGCGCAACCTTTGTACGATGAGCTTGCGCCTTCGGTCAAGGGCCTTCCGGCGGGGATCTCTTTTGAAGAAAGGATTGGTGTCGCCAGGCATTTGCAATTAGGTCAGCCTGCTCCTATTTTTACGCAGACAGACACGCTGAACAACGTCGTCAGCCTGGAATCTTTTAAAGGCAAGTATGTATTGATCGATTTCTGGGCCAGCTGGTGTGGTCCTTGCCGGATGGAAAACCCGAATGTAGTGAAGGCGTTCAATCAGTACAAGGACAGGGGGTTTACGGTGTTGGGCGTTTCGCTTGACCGGCCGGGTCAAAAAGAGAAGTGGCTGAAAGCCATTCACGACGATGGGTTGGCATGGACACAGGTATCTGACCTGAAGTTCTGGGATAATGAAGTCGCTCAGTTGTATGACATAAAGGCTATTCCGCAGAATTTCCTCCTGGATAAAGACGGTAAAATCGTTGCCAGGGATATTCGCGGGCAGGAGCTGCAGACAAAGTTGCAGGAGCTGTTGAAGTAATCTGCCTGCCCGGATGGCCGAAAATCGTGTTCCTGCGTGGGCGTGGGCCTGGGAGGTCGATATGGATGGTGGTTTCGGGCATATTTGCGGGAATTCTAATCATAACGACATCTCCCGGGAAACGCCTTCCCACAAAGTAAAATATTTTACTCCAAAGGAAACTATCGTTGTTTTGGCAGCCAATGATAATTCGCCGAATACTTCGAAGCGGCTGACTTCGGCTATTTCCAGGAGTTGCTCTAATTGGGAAGCCACATTCGCCAGATGCAGCAGGAATGCATCTGAATCCGGGAACGTCTCCGTCAGGTACCATTTATCTTCACTTTCGTGGAAAAACCACTGACACTGCAGCGTGAGGGGCTCGTCTTTCCGTACGATAGCATTCATCTCCCTGGCAATCCTTTTGAAATCAGATAGTTGATTTCTTTGAACCACCAATTCAACAGTAAATTTTACAGTTGCCATGATCACTGATTAAGGGGTAAAAAAATGACAATTCAGGGAACCCGGGGACGGAGGGGGAGGATTCGGGGCCGGACGGAAGGGAGGGATCAGGGAGGCGGATGGGGCCGGATGGTGGGTATCGAAGTTATTTGATTTTTTTGAAATTAGGCAGCTAAATATCGGTATATTAGTATGGGTCAAAATAAGCTGAACCCATGGGAAGCTCTTCGTTAATCGTTCTTTTTATAGCCGGAGTTGTTTTTGCAGCCGGGGGGATTGCTGTCGCCCGGATCTTTGTAAAAGGGACAAAAAATGCGCAGAAAGGGCAGGCCTATGAGTGCGGGATTCCCTCCGCTGGTACGCCCTGGAATCAATTCAATGTCGGATATTATTTGTATGCATTGATCTTCCTCATTTTCGATGTAGAACTTGTTTTTATGTATCCCTGGGCCGTAGCGGTCAAAAAAATAGGGATAGCGGGGTTCGTCGAGATCGTGATATTCTTATTCATCCTGTTTATGGGATTTTTGTATGCGCATAAAAAGGGGGCATTGAAATGGATGTAAGTCCGCAAAATAGTGGAAATAAGCCTTTTCCGGGAGACGTTCACCCTACGGCGGGCGGAGGGATCCTGGTGACAAAATTGGACGAGGTGATCAATTGGGCGCGGTCAAACTCGCTCTGGCCCCTGGTATTCGGCACGTCTTGTTGCGCCATCGAAATGATGTCCACAGCTGCTGCGAAATATGACTGGTCGCGCTTTGGGTTTGAAGTGGCAAGGGCTACGCCGAGGCAGGCGGACGTCATCATCATTGCCGGGACCATTGTCAACAAAATGGCCCCTGTGCTGAAAAGGCTATACGACCAGATGGCTGATCCTAAGTATGTGATAGCCATGGGCGCCTGCGCTACGAGTGGAGGGCCATTCTTCTACAACACCTATTCGGTGGTAAAGGGTGCGGATCATGTGATCCCCGTGGATGTCTATGTTGCGGGATGTCCGCCCCGCCCGGAAGCTTTGTTGCATGCATTAATGGCTTTACAGGAAAAAATAAGGAGAGGCGCTTCATGAACAAGGAAGAACTAAAAGTAAGACTAGAGGAAATGCTGCCATTGCCGGCATTCGAGGAAGGGGCCGAATGGACTACGGTAGTCATCGATCCGGCGGGGTGGGAAAGGTTTTCACGGGAGCTGCGATGCGTCTCGGAACTTGACTTCGACTATTTGTTTTGTGTGACGGCCATAGACTGGAAAACGCATTTTACGATGGTATATCACCTGACGTCGACCCTGTACCGGCATACGGTGGTAGTGAAGGTCAAATTGGACCATGACCGGCCCGTCATTCGAACGGTATCCGATGTCTGGCGGACAGCGGAATTCCATGAACGGGAAGCGTTCGACCTTTTTGGCGTGGTATTTACGGGCCATCCTGACATGCGGAGATTGTTCATGACCGATGACTGGAATGGATGGCCGTTGCGGAAGGATTATGAAGATCCTGTCAATATGATTAAACTATGATTGAAGAAATAGGCACGACGGAACAAGGGGACCTGGTGATCAACGTGGGCCCGCAACACCCCTCCACGCATGGCGTGCTGCATCTTGTCATTACACTCAGCGGGGAAACGATCAAAAAGGTCGAACCTCACCTGGGGTATATTCATCGCAGCATAGAGAAGATGTGTGAAAGCCTGTCTTACCGGCAATTTATTTACGTGACCAGCCGGATGGATTACCTTTCTTCTCACATCAACAATCACGGTTGTGCCTTGTGCGTGGAAAAGGGAATGCAGATAGAAGTGCCTGCCCGGGCCAGGGTGATCCGCGTCCTGATGGACGAATTGACGCGGCTGGCCTCCCATCAGCTGTGGTGGGGAGCGATGGCTATGGATGTAGGCGCCCTCACGCCATTTTTCCATGCATTCCGGGAAAGGGAGGCGATTAACGACATCATGGAAGAAACCTGCGGGGCCCGGTTAACGATGAACTATATGGTGCCTGGCGGGGTGATGGCCGATATACACCCCAATTTTCAGAAGAGGGTGAAGGAATTCATCCGTTTTTTCCGAACCAAGATCGATGAATACGACGAGCTGGTGACGGGAAATATTATCTTTAAAAGCCGGATGCAGGGCGTTGGCGTCCTGTCGCGGGCTGATGCGGTGTCCTATGGCTGTACGGGGCCTACTGCGAGGGGCAGCGGGGTGAGCTGCGATATCAGGAAACTATATCCGTATGAAGTGTACGGGCAGCTGGATTTTGAAGAGGTCACTGAAGCAGGTGGCGATTGCTTTGCCCGCTATCTGGTCCGGATGCAGGAAATGCGCCAGTCCCTATCCATTATAGAACAACTGATCGACAATATTCCCGAGGGAGAGTTTCTGGCAAAGACGAAAGCGGTGCTGAAATTGCCAAAGGGAGAGTTTTATTCAAGGGTGGAAACGGCGCGGGGCGAATTCGGAGTATACATCATAAGCGAAGGCGGAACGACGCCCTACCGGATCAAATTCCGGAGTCCGGGGTTTTCCAATCTCTCCGCGCTGGACCATATGGCAAGGGGGTATTAGATCGGGGACCTGGTAGCGATCATGGGGACATTGGACCTGGTGATACCGGATATAGACAGATAGAGGGAGAAGACGCGCGA
>PMUF01000021.1 GCA_003167015.1 Chitinophagaceae bacterium
GGCACGGGGCCGTATTCGCCGGTGAGCTCATTCTTCACGGAATCGGTCTTTTCGTTGAAGAAGTTGACGGCGCCGATGAGCATATTATTGGAAATATTATCGAGATGGCCGCGGAACTTGAGCCAGGGACCGGCCATGGAAATATGGTCGGTGGTACATTTGCCCTTTGCCTTGATGAGCAGCTTCAACCCTTTGAGATCGGTGCCTTCCCAGGCGGCGAAAGGGGCGAGCAGTTCGAGGCGTTGGGAATCGGGTTTGACTACGACCTGGACGCCCTTTCCGTCTTTGGCGGGGGCCTGGTAGCCGGCATCGTCTACGGAAAAGCCTTTTGGCGGCAATTCTACGCCTGTCGGTTCATCGAGCATTACGTCTTCGCCCTTTTCATTTTTCAGCTTATCCTTCAGCGGATTGAAGGTAAGGTCGCCGGCGATAGCGAAGGCGGTAACGATCTCGGGGCTGGCGACAAAAGCGTGGGTGCTGGCCAGGCCGTCATTACGCTTGGCGAAATTCCGGTTGAAAGAGGTGATGATAGAGTTCTTACGGTTGGGGTCGTCGATATGCCGGGCCCACTGACCGATACAAGGTCCGCAGGCATTGGCGAGGACGACGCCGCCGATCTGGTCGAAGGTTTTGAGGAAACCGTCTTTTTCGATGGTGAAGCGCACCTGCTCGGAGCCGGGGGTGATGGTGAACTCTCGTCTGGTATTTAATTTTTTGTCGATGGCCTGTTGTGCAAGGGAGGCCGAGCGGCTGATATCTTCATAAGAAGAGTTGGTGCAGGAGCCGATGAGGGCGACTTCGAGGCGTTCGGGCCAGTTGTTGGCCCGGACGGCTTCTGCAAACTTACTGATCGGCCACGCCAGATCGGGCGTGAAGGGGCCGTTGACGTAGGGTTCGAGCTCGTTGAGGTCGATCTCGATGACCTGGTCATAATATTTAGCCGGGTCACTGTATACTTCTTTATCGGGACGGAGGTAATCTTTGATGCCAAGATCATCTATGATTGCGGCCACTTCTTCGCGGCCTGTGGCTTTGAGATAGGAGGCCATTTTGGCGTCATAGGCGAAGATTGAACAGGTGGCACCGATCTCGGCGCCCATGTTGCAGATGGTACCTTTGCCGGTAGCGCTGAGGCTGTCGGCGCCTTCACCAAAGTATTCGACAATCGCGCCGGTGCCGCCTTTGACGGTCAGGATGCCGGCCACTTTCAGGATGATATCTTTGGAGGAGGTCCAGCCGCTCAGTTTACCGGTGAGTTTGACGCCGATGAGCTTGGGCATTTTGAGTTCCCAGGCGAGGCCAGCCATTACATCGACGGCATCCGCTCCGCCCACACCGATGGCTACCATTCCAAGTCCGCCGGCGTTGGGCGTGTGGGAATCGGTGCCGATCATCATACCACCGGGGAAAGCATAGTTTTCGAGGACGACCTGGTGGATAATGCCGGCGCCGGGCTTCCAAAAGCCGATACCATATTTATTAGAAATAGAGGCGAGGAAATCGTATACTTCTTTATTGACGTCGAGGGCGGTGGCGAGGTCGGAGGTCGCTCCGGTCTTAGCCTGGATGAGGTGATCGCAGTGGACGGTGGAAGGGACTGCCACCTTGTCGCGGCCGCAGGTCATAAATTGCAACAGGGCCATCTGGGCGGTGGCGTCCTGCATGGCGACACGGTCCGGAGCAAAATCAACGTAGTCCTTTCCGCGGGAGTATGCCTTGGTGGGTGGTGTAAAAAGATGGGCGTACAATATTTTTTCTGCGAGGGTGAGCGGTTTGCCTACGAGTTTACGGGCTGTGTCCACTTTGGATGGCATTTCCCCGTATAACTTCTTGATTAAATCCAGATCGAAGACCATGATCATTTTTTTTTATATGTTAAAGGACGGAGGGCAAGGGCGCCGATTGAGTATCAGCGGCTTATCTGCTTCAGAAACCAGCGGGGCCGGTCCTGACGGAAAACGCAAATTTACCTAAAATTTAGGTTCGGCGGCCAGATTTAATAGGGGGGATCTTGACGATTTTTTTTAAATTAGCAACATGAACAGACTCAAGCACTTCATCGAGTGGCAGGTTTTCGGAGTGTGTACGGCGATCGGTGAGCGAATGGGTATAGCCACTTCCCGTATCCGGACCTGGTTTATCTACATCTCTTTCCTCACTATGGGGTCGCCGCTAATTGTTTATTTCGTCCTGGCGTTCTGGATGAATATCAAGCGGTATATCCTTTCTGCCCGGCGGAATCCACTGAAATATCTGTAGGTGGGCGCGGGGCGACGCCATTTACCCATTTCCGGCTAGGGGGCTCCCGCTTTTTTTCGTACCTTACCTGAAACCCTCTTTTTTGTTTCAGTTTGATTACTCCTTTACGGATTATGAACAATTGATGAATGACCTGGCACAGCGGTTACATGTACCGGTAAACAATCATCAGTTAATATTTCCGGAGCCGGTTGCCTCCGGCAGCCTCATTTTTGCGAGGTTACCGAACGGGATCCACGTTAATATCATCAACTGCCGGATGAACCAGGACTGGTTTCTTTGTCGCCGGAAGATCCGCGAAGAATTCTACACCCTACGCTTTCACGAACTGACCATTCCCGACACGCTGGAAATACGCATTGGCGACGAACGACTGAGGGAGTCCCATACGACCAGATCGGTGGCCTATCTGACGGATACTTTGGTCGATTGGGCCTATGTCATGGGGAAGGGCACGGTATACAAGGGCATCGATATCCTGTTGAATGCGAAATGGCTGGCGGACTATCTTGGTGTGGAGGATATGGGCGATGTGCTGGCGGCCTATTTGTCGCTGCAGGTAGAAAATGTACACCGGGAGCCGCTGGACAGTGAGTACAAGCGATTAATGCAGGAGGTGGCGGATGTGGAAGACGATAACCCTATGCGGCTGGCGGTCATCCAAAACAGGATCATGCTGCTGATAGAGCGGTTTTTTCTACGATTGTATGAGCGCAAAAAGAATTCTTATTTCAATATTCCTTTGTCGAAGGCGGATATCGGCCGGGTGATGCAGGTGGAAGCGGTGTTGACGAAAGATGTTTTTGAACCTGCGCCTACTATCAGCCAGCTGGCACGGATGGTGTCTATCAGTGAATCGAAGCTGAAAAAGGATTTCAAGCTGATTTACGGTGTTCCGGTCTATGAATATTTCCAGAAGGTGCGCATGCAGGCGGCGAAAGACAAGTTGCTGGCGGGAGGGCATTCGGTCAAGGAGGTGGCGATGGAGCTCGGCTACTCGAACCTGAGTAATTTTACGATCGCTTTTAAGAAAGAATTTGGGCTTCTGCCGAGTAAACTGTTAACGGCGAATTAAAAGAACGTTGCAGCTATCCCTATCCCTTTTCCAGCTAGTAGAAATACGTGTCTGAGTGTACCTTTGTGGCGCAAGCCGGGCGAGTTTCCGGCGATGCCCGCACCGGATGAAGTCCGGTGATTTGTGGGTTTTTATTTGTCCCGTTTTTAATTCTTATTTTCCAGAAAGACCAGATCCTTTCCCTTTCGATGCGGGTTCCGTGATCATGGCATGCGGGTTGCGCGGTCATGAGCTGCGGGTTTTGTTACCTGACGGCTGTTCAGAATTCGGCTACTACTTTCCGAATCTTTACCAGCTGTTCCAGTAGTCCCTGTAGAAGATCCAACCGT
>PMUF01000188.1 GCA_003167015.1 Chitinophagaceae bacterium
GGCATCCGGACATAATGATTCAGGATCAATCCATCCTTTTCATTTTCGCCGATGCGTCCCTCGTAAGGATACAGCAGACCGGTCGTGGCTTGAACGCGGGGGTCCTGCAGCAACTCGTGCAGCGGGTTGCTGAAAAGGGAAAGAAAGCACATCCGCTGGATCATTCTATTGCCATATTGGTCCTTCCCGAATTTCAGGGGAATGCCGTTGATCTTGTCCCGGCCCTCGTCCAGCCATTGCTTCTCAATCCTGTTAAGCTCTTGGATATATAATTTAACGGTATCCAAATTCAAAAAATTCTTGAATATGATCACGCCATACTTATCGAAAAAGCTATACTGTTCTTCTGTTATTTTTTCTCCCAAAACAAAATCGGGGCATTCGAATTTTTTCATAACTGCGAGCTTTATTTAAGAAAAGGAAGGGTCATCCCTTTCCGCTTCAGAGCTTTGTAAATATTGGGTTAATTGAATTTTAACAAATTGTGAATTCTTCATTAATCACCAAATATAAGAATTCTAGATTTTCCGCGTTAATTTGCCTCACTTTATCAATAGACATAATAATAAATATAATACAACATTGCCTTCTCCTTTCATCAGAAAAGCAATATTTATCTATTTTCTTGGACTTTCCTATTTTATTTTGCTACCGTTCAACGGGAAAGCTCAAAAAGACAGTTTAAAAACCGTGCCCGTCGACAAGCTCAAATTACCCATCAAGAGCCCGGCAAATATACGGCATGTTCTTATACTGCCAATTATTGCCCGGTCCATCGAGACTGGCTGGTCCTTCGGGGGCGCCAGTGCGGCTACTTTCCGTCTCAGGAGCCGGGATACGGCAGCCACGATGCGGGATACGATTTCGCGGACCTCTAACGTGGAGGGGGTTGCGCTGTATACAACCCGGCATCAGTTTGTGTCGGCTATAAATGGAACCATTTACTTCCCCGGTGAACGGTTCATTCTCAATGAACAGCTGTCCTACAGTTCTTTTCCGGACGAGTTCTGGGGTCTTGGTAAAAGGGCGCCTGACAGCAGCGAGGAAGACTATAAGTTCAAGCAATATTATGCGTTCCTCCATCCCCAATTACTGGTCGCCAAAAAGCTGTTCCTGGGCGTCGTCTACCAGTATCAACGCGTTTTTGACATCAGTTATGAGCCGGGAGGGTTATTTGTTACCCAAAATGTGGTGGGAAGGCAGGGGTACCATATCTCCGGCCTGGGGCTTAGCGTGACCTATGACACCCGCAACAATGCTTTTGCACCCGATCGCGGGTCGATGCTGCAGTTTTATTTTGATCAATTTGCCCCGATCTTTGCTAGTAACTACTTGTATACCAGCTATATATTGGATCTGCGCCGGTTCATCAGGGTTTATGGAGACCAGGTACTGGCTCTGCAGGCATTCGGATCGTTCAACAACGGTCAGGTGCCCCTTCGAAGCCTGGCCTACCTGGGCGGTTCCAGCCTCATGCGGGGGTATTATGAAGGGCGCTACCGGGACAAAAATGCCGGGGTCCTGCAGGCGGAATACCGGGTGCCGTTGTTCTGGCGTTTTGGGGCAGTCGGTTTTGGGGATATAGGTAATGTGGGGCCGGAATTGAAAGATGTCAACCTGCAGCATTTTAAATATTCCTATGGCGGCGGACTGCGTGTTGCGCTGAATCAACAGGAGAAACTGAATCTTCGCCTGGATTATGGGCTGGCAAAAGGAGGATCGAATGGATTCTACCTGCAGCTGGGCGAGGCGTTCTAGCGGGCGAAGCGATCTGGGAAGCGCGAGGCGATCTAGGCCGGCTCCCTGACCATTAAGCGGGTGCTGATCCACCAGGAAATCCAGCCAAAAAGAAATCCTCCCAGTACGTCGAGCGTATAATGTACATGCTGCACCAGCAGCAGAACGGCGACGCTCAGCGTTACGATCATAGCCAGTTTCTTGTCGCCTTTGCCCGGCAGACAGAGATACAGCAGGAATACCGTGGAAGTATGGCCGGAAAAGAATAGATCATGGGTGACGAATTTGGGCCCGTAGAAGAAATTGCTGAGGGGATCCACCAGCCCGACTAATCCTATGGGCGGGTCCAGCGGCACCAGGCTGATCGTCAGCATGCGGAAAAGCGTCAGCGGGATGAAGGCCCACAAAAAGGTCAGGAACATCCAGGGGTGCTGCGCGGCCCGGACGATCGATAACAGGGAAAGCGTCCAGATGATGATAAACAGCGGAACCGAGACATTATGGGGTGATAATGCCCTTAATATGGGATCATCAAGCACGATACCATGTCTTTGCTCGATCGTCTGAAAAAAATAAGGGAAAAAGCACAGGATAGGAATCAGGATCGCCATGCCCATGATCACCTTCCGACGGAAGCCGGGGATTCCCCAGGCTATCTGCCATTCCTGTCTTACTTGTCTTACTCCAATCAATGTTGTCTGTGGCATAAGGTTAAACCACAAAAATACAACAAAGGTGGTTTAACACAAATTTAATACTAAACCGACTGGAAGGAGGTTTGCGACGCGAAGCGGCGCCATCATTAGCCCTGTTTAGGCCTTGCACAGCAAGGCCGTAGCCGAGCAGCCTCGTAAACATGGCAGGCAGTTAGTAGTGCCAGCGTACAAACGCCTCCATGGCCGCATATTTGGTGAATCCCAGCTGCGCATACAGGTTGGCCGTATTGGCATTGCGGTCTTCCGCCCGCTGCCAGAACTCCCGGCTGTCGCTGCCCTGGAAGGGTACCATATCTTTCTGGGACTGGTGGATGAAGATGCCGAACCTTTTCTTTCTGACCTGGTCCGGGCTCATGGGGATGGCCATTTCGATCTCGCTGATATCCCATTCCTGCCAGGCCCCCTTGTACAGCCACAGCCAGCAGTCGTTCAGCCAGGTGTCACCCGCTGCCTTCAGCCTGCGCAGAGACTCGAACACCACATCCAGGCAGACCTTGTGCGTACCATGCGGATCGGCCAGATCCCCTGCGCAATAGATCTGCTGGGGCTTGATCTTTCGTAACAGATCGACAGTCAGCTGAACATCTTCCTCGCCCATGGGCTTTTTCTCGATAGTGCCCGTCTCATAAAAGGGGAGGTTCATGAAATGGATATTTTCATCGGGAATGCCCACATAACGGCAGGTTGCCTTGGCCTCGCAGCGGCGGATGAGCCCTTTAATGCTGCGGATCTCTACCGTGTCGATATCGCTCGGTTTTTTGGTCTTGAGATAAGAGGTGGCTTGCTCCAGGATTTGCGAAGACTTCTTACTGTCGATACCCGACAACACTTCGAACCCTACCGCAAAGTCGAGGAAGCGGGTGACGAATTCATCGGTGACCGCAATATTCCCCGAAGTCTGGTAGGCAACATGTACGTCATGTCCCTGGTCATGTAGCCGCATAAAGGTCCCGCCCATGGAAATGATATCGTCATCGGGGTGAGGCGAAAAGATCATAACCCGCTTGGGAAAGGGTTCGGACCGCTCGGGATGCGTGGGCAGATGGGCATTGGGTTTGCCGCCGGGCCACCCTGTAATGCTGTCCCGGAGCAGGTAGAAGACCTGCAGGTTGATCTCATATGCATCCCCTTTTTCTACCAGCAGATCGCTAAGACCGCTGTCATTATAATCGTTATTGGTAAGGCTGAGGATAGGTTTGCCCAGCTTGAGCGCCATATTCACCACCGCCTTGCGGATCACGGCAGGTGTCCAGGCTGTTTCTCCCGTCAGCCAGGGGGATTTAAACCGGGTCAGCTCCGATGCTGCCATCTCATCGGTTACAAAAGTGCAGTCGTTATGCTGCTGCAGGAGTGAGGCCGGGATCTGCTCGGTCACATTGCCTTCGACTGCCTTTTGGAGTACGGGCGCCTTGATCTGACCCCATGCCATCAGGACGATACGCCTGGCCTTCAGGATGGTGCTGATGCCCATGGTGATCGCCAGTCGCGGCACCTGCGAAATGTTCTGGAAATCATGGGAGTTGGCGATGCGCGTGGAATTGTCCAGCGGCACCAGGCGGGTACGCGAATAAATACTGGAGCCCGGCTCATTGAAGCCGATATGCCCGTTATTGCCGATACCCAGGATCTGCAGGTCGATACCACCGGCCTTCTCGATCATTTCCTCATAGGCAATACAATGTTGCTTGATCTTCTCCTTCTCCCACTGGCCATTGGGAATATGACAGTTGGCGGGATCGATGTCGACCTTGTCGAACAGCTGCTCTTTCATGAAACGGTTGTAGCTCTGCAGGGCATCGTTATCGATCGGGTAATATTCATCCAGGTTGAAGGTGATCACGTTCCTGAAGCTCAATCGCTCTTCGCGGTGCAGCCTGACGAGCTCCGCATACAGGGATTTGGGCGAGGAACCGGTCGCAAGACCCAGTACCGTCTTTTCTCCCCTGGCCTCTTTTTCCCTGATCAAATGGGCGATTTCTTTGCCGATAAAACGGCTGCCTTCTTCCAATGAACCGAAAATCTTAACCGGAATTTTCTCGAACGAGTCTACCATGCTCATAGCTCAAATTATTTTGTGTAATTATAATGTGTGCAGGAAAAGGTTATGGTCCGACCGACCCTCGGTTCTGTGCCGCGCCGCGAATTTACAACGGTAGGTGTCAAAAAGGAAATAAATGTAATGGGAGGAGTAAGATAAAAAATATCATGGCGCCTGCCAGCAACGATTTCAGGGACTTGATGGCCTGGTAGAGAAGATTCCGGGCGACCTGGTAATTGATGCTCATGATCTCGCTGACCTCTTCGTAGCTCAGGTTCTGGTAATACTTAAGGTAAATGATCTCTTTTTGCCGGTTGGAAAGCCGCCCGAGCGCATTCAACACCATCTTTTTTCTTTCGATGCTGTCCTGCTGGTCGATCAGGAATTGTTCGTGGCTCCATTCGAAGGCAATATCATTGCCATCCACCAGCGGAATCACGCGCCCCGTTTGACGAAAAACCTTTAATAGTTTGTATTTCAGCGATTTGAGAAGGTACGCCTTGATGGACAATACCGGGGTAGCCGATTTGGACTGCCAGATCTCGATAAATAGTTCGTGAATAGTGTCCTCCAGCAATCTGGTATCATTGGTGAACTTGCTACCATAGCGGAACAAGGTCTCATAGTGCTGCCTGAAAAGGGCTGCGAAAGCCTCCTTGTCGCCTTTACGGAAAGCTTCCCAAAGCATTATGTCGGGGTTGGCAGTATTCAATGGTCTTTGTTCAGGTCTGGAAACGACTTCAATGTAGTAAAAATCGGTCGCCTTGCGTGTAAAGATGCAAATAATAGTAACTCTGCTAAAAAAAAGCCCAAAAAAATTCAGAAAAGCTTATTACAAAACTATCTTTACTTGCACTTATTTTCCAGAATGTCATTCTACTATGCGAGAACACTACCGCCTGCCCGAGGAATTGTTGGCCGATGACTCCTTTCTCAACTGGTATTTCAAGACCGGTGAAGGAGAGGGCGGCGCATGGGACGAATGGATCGCTGCCGATGCAGAAAATAAGGAGCTGGCGTTCCGGGCAGTAGAGTTGCTGGAGTTGACGCGGCTCCGGGAAAAGACAGTTCCGGCTGAACGAATCCGGCAGGCATCCGACAGGTTGCTGGCCGATATTACCCGACTGGAGGATAGTTTCGTCAAAGAGGAAGCCGGCATCCCGAAAAAGAATTCCATGTCCGAGGCAGCATACCGCACCAGACGCTTGCCTAATTACGGGCGTTGGATCGCGGTCGCCTGCCTGCTGGGCGTCCTGGTGGCAGGGGTGGTGTATTGGGCGGCCAGGTTCCGGCATTCGGAGATCAGGACGGAATATGGACAATTGGGCGACCAGGTATTGCCGGATGGTACGGAAGTGGCGATGAATGCCAATAGCCGGCTAAAATATACACCCGGCTGGAAGCCGGGGGTCGATCGGGAAGTATGGATAAGCGGGGAGGCGTTCTTTCATGTCCGAAAGACGCCGGAGAAGAGCCGTTTCATCGTCCACCTGGATGACTGTGATGTGATTGTAACCGGGACGCGTTTCAATGTGGTGAACCGGCCGGGGAAAGAGAATGTCATGCTGCAGGAAGGATCGGTGATACTGCATGCCGCTTCGGGCAGCGAGCTCAATCTGCGGCCAGGTGATTTCGTCGCTGTGGACAAGAGCGGGTTGGAGAAAGTCTCCGCCCGTCCGGACAGCCTGATGGCGTGGCGGGATCGAAGGCTGATCCTGGATAATACGCCTCTTCCCGAACTGGTCAATATTGTCCGTGACCAATACGGGGTTGTGCTTCAGTTGTCCGGAGATTCCACCGCGAAAAAGACCGTCACCGGTATCCTGCGCAATAATAACCTCGGGGTATTGTTAAAGGCGCTGGAGATGACCGGGGACTTCGAGGTGATCGGCAGCCAGGACAGCGGAGGGATCACCATTGTGGCCCATCCCACCAGGAATTGATTGAATGTAAACGCTGCATATTGAGAAAATCAAGCCTATACCGCATATTGCTTGCTTTCTTGGCATGTATGCCGGTGTATGTTCTTTCGCAATCTTCACATCCTTCTTCTTCGCCTGCCTTCTCCGATCAGGCAAAGCCCGTTACGCTGATGGAGGCTTTAACCGAACTGAACAAAGCGCGGGGCGTCTATTTTCTTTTCGCTCAGCAGGCCTTCGGTCGGGTGACCGTCAACCTTCCTTCATTGTCACCGAATATCTCCGTCGAAAAAATATTGACGCAACTCCTGCGTAAAACAAGTCTGTATTACCGGAAGGTCGATAATGAGACCTTTGTTATCCTGGATAAGAAAACCCGCGGCCGGTTGAACCGGAATGATCCGTCTGTCCCGGAGGAAGATTCGGCAGAGACATCCGATGCGGTCGTTGTCGCCACATCTGCCTCCGGTTATATTACCGGCAGGGTAGTTGCCCTCAACGGCAAAGCATTACAGGGAGTCAGCGTTACCGTACAAAAGACACACCGGGGAACGACGACCGATCCCGGCGGCGCCTTTTCAGTCAATGCGGACAGGGAAGATTCGCTGCTATTCTCCTTTGTAGGCTATAAGACGCTGACGCTGCCGGCGCGAAAGATAGGGTCCGACGGGGTAGTGATGTAGCCGTCCAACCAACCGCTGACCGAAGTCCTGGTAACAGCCATGGGCATCCGCAAGCAGGAGCGTGCGCTCGGCTATTCCGCCAATGATCTGGATGGCAGTCTCTTTACGCAGTCCAGGGAAGTCAACCTGGGGAATGCACTGATCGGCCAGGCCGCAGGTGTCAGCGTGGATCAGAATGCAACCGGCCCTTTCGGCAGCAGCAGGGTGCTGATCCGGGG
>PMUF01000270.1 GCA_003167015.1 Chitinophagaceae bacterium
TACTTTCCCGCATTGGACGCGGCTTTCAGCGGAATTAGTCCCAGATTAGTAACCGGTTTTGTGTCAAAAAGCCTCAGACCGGCTAAGCTGCGTGCCACTCAAACGTACTTTCGTCCAAAGGGTCCCAATTAGACAGTCTTTCTCCCAATATATTTAAAGCCGCGGGATAACTAATTATAAAAAACTCTGATTTATCGTAATGAGGTTCGACGAAATGAGTCTCCATCCGCACTTTAATTGCTGACTTACCCGTAGGATCGTAGCAAAATACGTCAAGCAGTAAATAATTGGCCCAAGGTCTATCTAACCCACCCCATTCTAATTTAATGCGACTTTCGCTGCTCGCCGGGAAATCCTTGAGTTTCTCTCCGAAATCTTTAAAACCGTCTCTTTGCAAATAAAACTGTTGAGACGCCGAACATGAACCGTTGGAAACCTGCAAAATAAACTCACTTACCTTGTCAATACGATCCAGATCTGCATCAATCATTGTTATCTTTATTCCCGCTTGCATATTATTATAATACTTAGGCAATTGCTGTTGTCTTTGGTAAATCCTTCAAAAATTCTTTAGTTTGCTCCAAACTATAATACGTGTTGATTAATTGCACATACATATTTCGATTTCCCAATTTAGCCAAATCATAGTATTCAGATACCTTCTTCCCGGTGCCCAGCAACGTCTTCATAGTAAATTTCATTGCAATGCTCCCCGGACCATTTAAAATCCTCGTCTCGAGATGCCTCACTTCTTCATAGGGAACGAAATTTCTCTTCTGTTTTAGGTCATGAGGCCATCGAAACCACTCGTTCATATCAGCCCAATTATCGCTCCGATTGTACAGGCTTTGCAAAGATTTACATTCAGGACGCTCGGAAATGATAAAATCCTTCGTTTGAAACAGGTATTTCCAGGCGCCAATACCTCTAACATTCGGAAATTTATAAAAGGTTATGGGACCTAGGGCAACGCCAGAGGATCTGATCTCATTCATATTGTATTCAGGCAATACGTTTTGATCTCTCCTATTGTAGGCATAGGCGTAACGTCCATCAAACATAGAATCATCCGTAAAATCATATACCTCAGAAAAGCCATAACCTAATCCGTGGTCCATCGCAAATCGATATATTTTCCCTGAGTTTTCTGGTATCATAATTCTGAAGCATTTTCATATTCTACATAAAAGACTGAAGATTGTAATTTGATCACATAATTATTACAGTCGAGGACTGGTTTTCGATGGCAAACGAAAGGTTGTTGTAATCATAATTTGACCCGTCCGAACATCTCATGCCCAGTTATGCGGATATTCCGGATCCCATCAAGGTAAGCCATCAATAAAAGCACTATCATGAAGAATAACCTTTCCCCCAAATAAATCTTTTAAATATGTTAAACATGGTACATTCGAGTCTTGTGTTAAAGTCACTACATATTCATAGGCCTTAATGGGCTTTTCTTTGCCAGTTAGAGTTACTCCATGCGCAGCCTCGAAATTCTCAGTATGCACATACCTTCTCGCCAACCCAATTTTCTTCAAATTCGCTTGTTCAATTTTCTCCCATATAGAAGCATTTAAGGTCCAGGCACTATTTGCATTTCCATTCTCATTTAGTCTCGAATCACTGTCATGGATTACACACTGCTCTATGTGAAAGGCGGTAAAGATTTCTTGAAAAAACGGAATATTGTTCTTTGTACCTGCATTCAAAACATAGACCTCATATTGATTAAAAAATCTACCGAGCAAATCTCTAAAAACAATAGCTTCCGTATCGCCTTCAACAATTATCACCTTCCGCGCATAAAATGATTCACAGACATGAGGGTTAAACCGATTTATCATTTGAATCCTTTGTTTTTTTTCATCGTCACCTCTAAAAACGTCATCCCCTACTTGATGCGCTTCTGTAGTTTCATCATCATTTTTTATAACTCTTACCAAAGAAGAATGTGGCTTGGAAATATCAATCATTAAAGGCGAATGCGTAGCGCAAAGAATCTGAAATGGGCTATTTTCAGCTAAATCATATAAACTTTTCCTCAATCGAAAAGAAACTTCAGGATGAAGGAATAATTCAGGTTCTTCAAACAGAATAAGATACTCCTTTCTACTACCTTCCTTTTGTTTCTTAAGAAATGAAATAAAGTTGAACAATGCCTGCCTTATTACACCATGACCATGTTGCGTAAATACTTCGTTCCTGTCTACCCCATCCTTTTTAACATTGACAGAATGATTTTTTTTAAAAGCATCTTCGAGCTTTATATGTTCATCATTTTTGGGATCAATCTTTAAAGTCAAATCGGTAAACACTTTCCTAAAATGCTCGTTAATATCAGTATTATATGAGGCCACAACATCTGATCCAAGTATTTTTTTCTGCAATTCTTTTACTCCCGTTAGAAGATTATTAAAGTCATCCGGATAGTCTTCGCGCAAACTTTTTAAGCATTTCATCTTGAATAAGTTTATTTACTTTTTCTTCAAGAGTTGTCTCGGTCTCCATCGCACTTATACAAATTGGGGTCGGGGAGTATTTTTGAAATAGTGATGGCATTCCTCCAAACCCATCTTTCACCCATTCATCTTGCGTGGGTGAAAAGGTGAATTTTTCTCCTACTTCATCTTTCACCTTCCAGCGCTTTTTTATCTTAACTAAACTATCGCCATCGACCCACTTGTTGACCCAATCAGGTTCAGCCTGCTTTCCCTTGCCGACAAGTTCTACTTCTGCATCATCGGTCTGCTCCTTTAAAAAAACCCCCTCTATTTCTATAGGGATATCTGTATCATAATTGTAAAAATCAGATTCAGTGGCTGTTTGCTTAGCATTAATGAAAAATTCATACCCCCGCAAAAAAGAAGATTTGCCAACGTTATTTTGACCAATCAAGAAAATAATATTGGACTTCGAAAAGTCAATAATATTATGATCCCCCTTTAACCCTCGAAAATTTCTAATTATGAGCGTTTGAAGTTTCATATAACGAGATTAAATGCTTTTCTAATACCGCAATCGTAATAATGAGCGCAAGCTAAATTTATGACTTGATTTAAGCAAAGGTGTTTTCACCCAATTTTCTCAATTGCGCCATCAAACTGAGGTTTCCTCCCTACCTTCTCCGGCTTCACCTTTCCGGCCAGCGTCAGTACTCTTGACAATAATCCCAATGTCATCAATATCAATCAATTAAAGCGTCAATCAAAATTGTGAATAAAAAGTGATTAAACTAATTTATTTAGCCCTGTCGATGCTAATTTTTTTACTAACTTAGTTGAACAAAATTTAATACTATGAGTACTCCAAACCGTTCCAGAGACAAAGATGGAACATGGCGCGAAAAAAGATCTGATACAAAAGTAGAAAACCTCAAAAAAGATTATCCGGAGTTCAGAGATATCAATGGTAATACCCATTTGGGGACTCTTAAGGAGAAATACAATACGGATTCTCTTGACGGAGTTCGACGAGCTTTAAGAGATGACAAATAATTGTCCAATCTCCCGAGGTATAATAAGTAGGTTGGGATCAGCCGAGACACGTTCAACGGGAGGGCAACCTTCCTTAACGTGAACCATTCCTTCTCTTGAATCGCCCAAACTCGATCTCCGGTAATAAAAGTCTCCGGGTTCGCCCAGTGTTGGATGCCCAAGTCGGGGATAAGTTGTGAAGTAGATCAGCCCTCTTTCTACGTAAAAGTATACCTTTCCATAAATTAGACTCAGATGGCAACCCTATTAGGCAATCCTGAAATAAAGGATGCAATTTCTTCAAATGGTTTTATAAAAAATGGTAATCAGGACAATATTGACGGCCTCAAGTATGATTTTTCTTTAAGTTCAAGAATTCTTAAGGCAAAATTCAAACAGCCTATCGATATCAGCGCCCTTCCCGAAACAAGAAAAGTAGATCTGGTCATTGAGCCGGGAGAAGTAGTATTCGTCTTGACACAGGAAGTGCTTATGTTGCCGAATGATATTATGGCCCTTCTTATCCCCAAGAGAAAATTAAGCCATGACGGAATAATGATCTTAGGTGGATTAAGTGTTGATCCATTATATGAAGGAAGATTACTTATCGGGCTTTATAACCTTTCTTCCTCTGCTTACCCAATCATTCCAGGTAGAAAATTAATTGCAGCTCAATTTTACAGACTATCTGAAAGTGAAAAAATCGATATTTCAAAACCACAGGTCAGAATCACAGATTTCCCGGATGATCTTATTCGGCTAATGCAAAGTTACAAACCGGTATCTTCGGAAGCCCTTATGAATTCCGTTTCAACTCTTGAATCAAAATTTGACAATCTTTTACAGGAATTCAGGTCAAAAGACGATTGGTTTAATAAGTTGCAGGATAGCATGGACAAGCAAGAAAAGACCGTCGACAAAATTCTTGAGGGTTTAGAAAAAGAGGTAACCGACCGACGAACTTCGGATCAAGAAGTGGAAAGAAAAGTTGAAGGAATGCGTGGGGAAATAAAGGAGTATCTGAAGTCATCTTATAAAACAGCAGCCATTATAGGTGTAGTCGGCGCATTAGTAATGTCGGCCTTATTTAAGTGGGTGTTAGAACCAAAACAGGCACCTCCCGTGCCCCAGCAAATCTTTATCAGTATGGATTCCATTAAAAAAGCTGCTAAAGACACATCCAAATTAGGCCACTGATATTGACAAAATCGAAGTGAATTATTAGGCTTGATCCTGCTACTGGGCTTATGTAGGAAACGTAGGATTTGAAGGAAACCCGCCAACAATGGCAAACTAGCGTGCCAACACGTGCCCTCACGTTCCCCGTGGTCACTAATTTCGAACATAGCAACCCAATTCGCACCACAAAAAAGCATAGTCAAGTCCCCAAAAGCATTAGTATCAAATAATAACAATCGCTTCAATCTCCGCTCAGCCAATTACCTCGCCCCTTTTCCTGAACTTATATAATCGATTGGCATACAAAGTCTGTCTTGTCATCCGATATAGCTAAGTCGAGCCAAAAATGGGTGTTTTCACGGTTGGAAGAAAAGTCATAATTCTGTATTTTCATAACATCTTTGGGTCGAAAAATCACCCTATTCTATGGCAACCAAGGATCAGATGGACTTCTTCAAAGACACATATTTCGATGAAGAGAAACGGTACGAACAGCTAACCCGTCGTGGAGAGATTTACTTTTCGATTATCTCCATTCTTTTGTCTGGAATCCTCTTAAAGCTGAAAGATATTGCTGATTTGTACAAGGAAATGCAGCGTTGCTTCCGCATCATTGGATTTGCCTTCTTTGTTCTCGCTTTCCTGTTTTTAGGGATCGCTTTTCTGTATCTAGCTCAAGCGTTACGCATCAGAAGTTATCAGGCTATTATCGATTTCAAGAAATTTCGGGACGATTTGGAGGATACCCCTCCTTCCGATGAGGACTTTTTTGACGACCGTATCGTCAACTATATGTATGCCACCGAAAAAAACGAAGCCGTCAATGAGAAAAGAGCAAATGCTCTCTCCCGCTCACTAATTTTCATTCTCCTAGGGTTCCTTTTTGTATGCTCTTTTGTCGTAAGTATTATCTTTCAAAAAATATAAATATGCCTAAACTAATTGAAAAGAAAAATGTCTCCCCTGCAAAAAAGGACCAGACAACCGATCCAATCGACGAAAAGTCGTTGACTCCGAAAGAGGAAGGTTACAAAGCAAAAATCAACAGAAAATTTGCGGCTATGCCTCCGAAGCAGAAAAAGTAATCATCAATGAAGGCGGTATAAATTGGAGACATAGGATTATTTCCCCTCATCCCCCATGTGGAATTGTGTCCTATGTTCTCCATCCCCGCTACCATGGTCACTACTTTTGGCCATAGCAACCCAATTCGCACCATAAAAAGCATAACTAAAGTCAAATAAAGCAGTAATATCCATAAATACTGAAGATATAACCCCCTGATTTACCGCGCAAAACCCGCATCCATCGCCGCCCGTTCACTTCCCAATACAAAACTTCNNACTTCGAAAAAATATAATCCAATCTATCCTCACTCGTAATCTCCCCCGTGATCTCCCCTAGATAATGCAAACAATGCCTAATGTCGAGCGACAGCAAATCCCCCGACAGCAGCTCATCCAACCCACTCCTGATCGTCCGCAACGACTCATCCACCTTGCGCAACGCCTCAAAGTGCCGCGCATTCGTCACCATCGTCCCATCCGTTGCTTCCCCTTTCAGCACCAGGTCCACCAGCCNNCCCCGCGATCATGAGCATCAGCTCTTAAACCCGTGCCGCCCGCAACCCCGGCGGTACCCCCACCCGCATCACCTACAAAAGTTCGCATTTTGCGAACTTCCTCACCCCCCTCACCCGCCGCATTCATCCCACGGTCACCTCTCTCATCCCCCGCCGGCAAAAAAGTTTTCATTTTGGAAACTTTCTCAGCCCCCTCGTCCGCTTCGCCGCCGGCAATCCCGTGGCGACCATCCTCCGCGGTACTCGCGGCCCTCCCGCGATCCCCCGCAGCATTCGCACCCGCGCTCCCTTCAACAATCGCAGCACCCCGATCTCCGACGACATCACCAGCCCCCGCCCCGCGCGACCCCTCACCCTCAACCCCGCCAGCAGCGCTCCTCGCAGCAACCCCACCTCCCCCTTCGCCCACCAGATCCCCGCCCCCCACTTCGGCGGAGGCCGCCGAAGTCTTGCCGCCGGCGGCAACCACATCCACCTTATTCCCCACCAGCAAAAACGCCTTCCCCTTCACCAGCAATTCCGTTCTCATCGCACCAACCTCCTCAAACCCCTCCTCACCAACATCAAAAAGATAAATGACCACATCCGCCTGCTCCATCTTCTCCAAACTCCTCCCCACCCCAATCTGCTCGATCACATCCGTCGTATGCTGCCGAATCCCCGCCGTATCAATCAACCTAAA
This sequence comes from Chitinophagaceae bacterium, assembly GCA_003167015.1. Lineage (GTDB taxonomy): Bacteria > Bacteroidota > Bacteroidia > Chitinophagales > Chitinophagaceae > Puia. Next base: position 6,923 of record PMUF01000270.1, read on the forward strand.
GCATATCCCTTCAATGTTAAGCGTCTCCTCAATAGTATCCCGTGTGGTCCCCGCAATAGGCGAAACGATCGCCCGCTCTTCCTGCAGCAGTGCATTGAGCAAAGTCGACTTCCCCGCATTCGGCTTCCCCACAATGGCCACCGACACCCCGTTGCGGATCACATTGCCGAGCCTGAAAGATTGCAGTAGTGCGCTGGTCGTAGAAGCAGCCTCGTCGAGAAGATGATACAGTTGTGTGCGGTCTGCAAATTCCACATCTTCCTGGGAGAAGTCCAGTTCCAGTTCGATCAGTGCGGAAAAGCTGATCAGTCGCTCGCGTAGGTCGCGCAAGGCGCGTGAAAACCCACCCCGCACAGTATGAAGCGCTGTGCGTGCCGCGGCAGCCGTCTGACTGCTGATGAGATCGGCAACGGCTTCCGCCTGGGCCAGGTCCAGTTTGCCATTTAAGAAGGCGCGTTGTGTAAACTCCCCTGCCTTCGCCAACCTGGCGCCCTGGCGCAACAAAGCCGAAATCACCCGTTCCAGCACATAGGCGCTCCCATGGCAGGAGATCTCTACGACATGCTCTCCGGTATATGAACGTGGAGCGTAAAACAGCGACACCACCACTTCATCCAACGCCTCCTCCCCCTCTTTCAATACGCCCACATGCAGTGTGTGGCTCTCCTGCTTCAGCAGGTCCTTGGCCGGCCAGAGCGCCGCCACCATTCGGATCGCCTGCGGGCCGCTCACCCTGATCACGCCGATAGCGCCCACCCCCGGCGGCGTCGCCAGCGCTACGATCGTATCCTCCCAACCTGTCAATTTGCCTAACATGATGCAAAGATAACCCCATCTCATCGTATCAATATCACCGTCCCCTTCCGCAACACCTGCTTCCCGGAAAAATCCAGCCCCATCGCCGCCCAAACATACACCCCCGCAGGCTGAACCTGTCCCCCCCTCGTCCCATCCCACCCGACGCCCTGGTTACTCGTCGTAAAGACCTCCTGCCCCCATCGGTTGAACACCGAGAAATATTTGAAGTCGCGGATCCCGATCGCGTCGACCCTCAGCACGTCGTTGCGTCCATCCCCATTGGGCGTAAAAGCATTCGGTACGACGATATTAGAATTCGCCACCACCACAATAACAATGCTGCCCGTACCCGAACAACCGTCCGCCGTCGTCGCCGTCACCGTATAGGTAATGTCGCCCGTGATCTGCGCAATAGGATCTTGTACGGCAGCATTATTCAACCCCGAGGCCGGCGTCCACACATATTGCGTGAACCCACTGTTATTCACATCGATAGCATCCAGCGGCACCGGCTGGCCCGCCAGGACGGCCGTATCATCACCGGCAAATACCACCGGCGGCGGCGTCAAAACGACCTGCACGGTCGAAGGCTGAAGTGAGGTGCATCCATTGGCCCCTACAACAGTCAGGGAATAGGTAATGCTGGTAGCCGGCTGCTCCACCATAGGGTCGGCAATCGACGTATCGCTGAGATAGGTGGCCGGTGACCACTGGTATTGCACCCCCCCGCTTCCTTCCAGCTGGGCGGATTTTCCGGGGCAGATCGTGTCGGCGGCCCCTGCATCGGGCACCGGGGCCGGCAATACGGTGAGCGTCTCCGATCCCGTTTGGGTACAGACCCCCAATGTGGCTATCAGACTGTAGGTCGTCGTCGTCTGGGGCGTCGCCAGGGGGTCGGCACTCGCGGGATTGCTCAATCCGTTGGCCGGTGTCCAGGCAAAGAAGGCGGCATTGGTGTTGGCCAAAAGGGCCGTCGAGTTCCCCTGGCAGATGAGAGGTAAGTTGTCCATGATGAGGGTAAGGTTGCTGTCCAGCGGCACTGTCAGCGTATCCGTAGCCAGACAATGATTGTCATCCATGACGGTGATGGTATCTAGCCCTGATGCAACTCCTCCAATTTGGGCCTGATTCCCATAGGGTCCGCCGTTGACGGCATAGTAGAAAGGAGATGTACCCCCGCTCGTACTGACCGTGACCGTGCCGTCATCATTAAGACAGGAGGCCGGCTGCCCTATGGTTGCATTGATAATCGGCCCCTGGATATCCCCGACCTGGACCGATGCCGTCGAAATATTGCCATCCAGATCCATGACGGTGACCATATACCATCCTCCGGCAATATTATTAAAGACATTGGAAGACTGGTAATTGAAAATGCCCCCGGTATAGCCGATAGTGTCGATAGCGTACTCATAAGGCGGCGTTCCGCCGACTACGCTATCCGTCACCATCCCGTTCGCATTGCCGCAGGTAGCCGTCCGGCCATTAGTCAGCACCGTCATACAACCGTCGCTGACGATAACGAAGTTGGAGGTGGAGAGGCCTGTAACTATATCTACCACAGTCACATCATGTCCGCCTGCCGCCACATCGGTGAAAAATCCTGTTGTATTAAAGATCTCGTCGTCGAGGATAAATTCGTAGGACCCCGATCCCCCCGTTGCCGAAGCAAAAATGGTACCATTGGGAGGCACAGCACCGCAGATTGTGCCCGTCGGCTCTGTCAGGAGGGTCAGTGGCGCACCCTGGGCGACACCATCCCCCGGCTGCAGCAGCGCCGCAATAATCGCAAATAGCCGGAAAGTCCATATGACATAAGAAAAACAGCGTTGCGGCATACGAAGGGTCTTCTCCGCTAAAAATAATCTTTATTGGCGAAACACCCAATCACAACTCTTCCCCAATCGCAACGCCTCACTCGCCCCAGCCGCAACGCTCCAATCGCCTCCAACCCTCACACAGAGCCCTCGCGCGTCCTTTCACTCCGTCCCGATCTTGAAGATCACCGGCTGCCGCTTATAGCTCTTCACATACCGCCCGTTCTGCACCGCCGGCGTCCACTGCCCGCTCTTTTTGATCACCCGTATCGCTTCCTCGCGCAGGCCGCCATTCTCGGGACCGCTGATCGCCACCGCATCGCTGATATGCCCTTCTTTGTCGACAATGAATTGCACCATCACCGTCCCCTGTATCTCATTACTCATCGCTTCATCCGGGTACCGCAGATTCTTGTTCAGAAAACGTGCCCAGGCCTGGACACCCCCGGGAAAGCTCGACTCGATCTCCACCTTCGTAAAGATGTCCGGCTCATCATCCTGCTTCTTCGGTGCCTCCACGACACCCTTCCCCCCATCACTCACCGGCGGCGCATCGATATCGCCATCCGCCGCTCCCTTCACATTGGCAGTCCCGATCTTCATATCGTTCGCCTGCTCATTCTCCGGCGGCTTCTCATCCGGCTTGACCTGGTTATCGGGGACGATCCTTGTCGTCGTCAACCTGATCGTCGCCACAGGTTGCGGCGGCGCCTTCGGCGGTGGCGGCAGCGGCAAAGGCTTATCCGGCTCTTTGACATTCGCCAGCTCAATGTCCTCGATCGCCGCAGGCGGCAAAGACTTCCCCTTCGTCCCGCCCGCCACAAAATAACCGATGCACAACAGCCCAACCACCGTACCGGTAAAAAACATCGCTTTCTTAATACGTCGATTGTATGTCTTACGCAGCTCATACGCGCCATAATCCTTGTTCCTCCCTTCGAATAGGATATCGAGGATATCGGCGTCTTTGATTTGATTTGGTTCCATATAAAAAAGGTTTATTATAAGATGCCATTTAAACCCGATTCCATAACGGAGACCCATATCCGAGATCGAAACGCCAAAAAAAATCCCCCCGCAAACTGCGGAGGGATCTCAAAAATCATTATTGCATAAAATCTGAAGCGTGACTCCGGCGATCTTATCGCCCCGCGCACGCGCCAAATCTATTGCGCTTCCAGCTTGAATACGATCGGCTGCTTCTTGTAAGACTTCACCTGGCGTCCGTTCTGAACGGCCGGCGTCCACTTACCACTCTTCTTGATAACGCGGACTGCCTCTTCACGGAGACCGCCATTATCAGGACCGCTGATCGCCTGTACATCGCTCACGTTACCTTCCTTGTCCACGATGAACTGTACCACTACAGTACCCTGGATCTCATTGTTCACCGCGTCATCAGGATAACGCAGGTTCTTGTTCAGATAACGCAACCATGCAGCGCCACCACCGGGGAACTCCGACTCGATTTCCACCTTCGTAAAGGTCTTGTCATAGTCTTCGTCATCCTTTTTCGGCGCTTCTACCACACCCTTACCGGCATCACTAACTGGTGGAGCGGCAATCCCATCATCCTTAACCCCTTCCTGGTTGACCGTACCGATCTTGGTGTCTTCCAGCTTTTCCTGTTCCGGCGGCTTTTCTTCCGGCTTTACCTCTTTATCGGGAACGATTTTGGGCGGTGTAAACTTGGCCATCTCTACCTTCGGCGGCTCGACCTTGGGCGGCGGCGGAGGCGGCGGCTCTTTCTTTTCTTCCTTGACATCCTCGAGTTGCACATCTTCAACCACCATCGCCTGCTTCTTGGGGCCGCCGTTCAGGTTGGATATCAGATAGCCGGCAAACAGCAGTACGATCACGATCAGCGTTCCCGCAATCGCCCTTATGATGCGCTTGTTGTAGGTCTTCCGCAAATCATAAGCACCGTACTCCTTATTCCTCCCCTCGAAGATGATGTCCAGGATGTCGGCATTTAGTATTTTGTTGACGTCCATTGTAAATGGTTTAAATATCTATTAAAGATTCATCCGTTCCCGGATTCCATACGGCCCAGCCAGTTATTTTCCAGTGGACCGGAGGCCCACCCGGTTATTTAATCCCGTTGGCCTGTTCCGTCTTCTGTACGAACCCGTACTCGACCGGCGTAATATCCACCAGAGCATACCGCTTGACATCGTCGATTTTCATCTCGTCCAGCATATCCACCGTATTCTTGTACGTGGCATCCTTGTCGGGCTTGATAATCACCATGAAATCATTCGGATCGGTCCTCCGCTTCTTGTCCAGGATGGCATCCCGGATGGTTTTCCAGTCGGCAGCCTGGATCTTGGAAGGATCCAGACCCTCATAGTAGTACACCTTGTTGTCCTTTGCAGGCATGACCGTAAAAGCCGCAGATTCCTTCAGCTTGTTCTGCTCATCCGGCTTGTCCGTATCTTTCGGCAGATTGAGCGGCATCGTTGTCGGCTGGCTCATCGTCGTCGTAAAGATAAAGAACGTGATCAGCAGGAATCCCAGGTCCACCATCGGGGTCAGATCCACCCGCGTAGACAGCTTCTTACTCTTCTTAACGCCGGGGCCTTTTTTATGACCACCACCGCTAGAGGTATCCATTTCTGCCATAAACTATCTTTTTTTAAAGTTACTAAATTTGCGCATGAAAAAATCTCATTAGATAAAACTAGATCTTTTCATGCCAATGTCTAATGTCTGACCTTCGGTCGGCCGCTACCGCGGCCCTGTTTCACGCAACGGGCCGAATTAATTCATTGATCCTCAACCTATTATCGCCCGCTACCGCTAATTGGTGCTCTTGCTGCCCGTCTTGACCTGGATCTTATCCAGTTCTGATCCGGGAGGCGCGGCAATTGGGCTCGTGATCAGCTGAAACTTCAGCTGGTCATTCCTCTTGAAGGCCCACAGCACCCCGCTGAACGAAGGATAGGTCGCGGCATTATCCCCTTTCACCTGGATAAACATCTTCTCACCCTGGAAAGCGGCTACAGCAGCCTGAATCCAGTCGCGCAGCTCATTGTTCGTGCTGTCCACCGTCGGGATCCCCGGCATCACAATGTGTGCCCATTGATCGGGAGCCCTATCCAGTAACGATTTCAACTGGGTGAACGGCACCCCGATATAAGCGGTGGGGTTGTTGGAAAAATTCTTCTTCTCGGCTTCCGTCAACCCCAGGCTCTTAGCCGTGTTGACCATGTCGATAATGTCCTTCTTCTCGGAAACATTCTTGTCGCTGATCCCGAAATAGACTTTTCCGTCCTTGTCAATCGTGATCAGGATCACATTCGCATCCGCGGCGATCTTGGTGTACACCGAACTGGGCGTTGTCACACTTAACGCCTCCGGCGGCTTGAACTTCGCCACTAAGATGAAGAAAGACAGCAGTAGGAAGGCGACATCGCACATGGCCGTCATGTCGATGTTCGTACTCTTACGCGGTATTTTAGCTCTTGGCATTGTAATTTTTTTGAATAATGAGCAGATCTTCTTCTATTACAGGAATAAGATCCAAAAGTTTCTCTTTTCCACATCGAACCAGCCTCTTTTAACAAAGGCCCCTCTTTCTTTCTCAGCTACGGCCGCTTCGCAGCCTAACCGGGGCCTATATCTGCGCCCCTTCGGGTCGCGACGGCCCTTCCAGGTCCGTCCGCCGCCTATTTGTAAAGCGAAGCAAAGCTCTGCGTCAGCGTGAAACCACTCTCATCGATACCATAAGTGATACCATCGATCTTGGTAGTGAAGATGTTATACATGATGATCGAAATGGCGGACGTACCGATACCCAGGGCCGTATTGTACAGGGCCTCAGAGATACCTTGGGACAGACGCTGTGCAGCTTCTCCACCACCAGCATCACCCAGGGCACCAAATGACCGGATCATACCCATAACCGTTCCCAGCAGACCCATCAGGGTAGCCACCGAAGCGATCGTGGACAGGAATACCAGGTTCTTTTCCAGCATCGGCAGTTCCAGCGCAGTCGCTTCTTCTACCTCTTTCTGAATAGCCAGCACCTTTTGCTCAGTATCCAGTTCCGTAGTGATCATTTCCTTGTATTTGCGCAGACCTGCCTTCATGACATTACCGACAGAACCCTTCTGCTTGTCGCACTCTGCGATAGCTGCATCGACATTCTTGTTGGCCAGGTGATATTGCACTTTGCGGATAAACTCGGCGATATTGCCGGTGCCCGTTGCCTTCGTAATAGTCATGAAACGCTCGATCACGAAAGTGATGACCGTCAACAACGCACCGATCAGGATCGGTACGATGATCCCACCCTGGTACATCTTGGCAAGAGCGAATTTCGCGCCATCCTGTGTAGGCCAAAATCCCCCATTAGGATCGGGTTTTGTAAAATTACCGTCAGCGCCGATAATAAATCTCCAGATCAGATAACCGGCAATGATACACACCAACGGGGCTACCCATGAAATTGAATTGCCCGATTTCTTCGGTTGTACAGATGAGGAAGAGCTTTTAGCTGCTGGTGCTGCAGTCGGTCTTGTTTCAGCCATGATCGTTTGTTTTTAGTGTTTTTTAAAAAATTGAGGTATGTAATAGAAAATGATTGTACAATTCTAAGGAAAAAAGGCTTTCTATAGCAGAAATTGGATACCTAAATTTTGCAGGCCACACAAGATAAGGATTTTTTATAAAGTACAAATTTTCAAAATCATAGCAGAAGGATAGCGTTCAACGGCCCGTCACGACAGGTTCGCGTCGCAGAGGAAGGAGATTCCTTGCCGGTGTCGGGATGGTAAATCTACGGGATTTTATAGTACCGATTTCACCCCGGATGTAACTAATTTAATAATTTGTCGTACATGTTCGTACAAATTCGTGCAAGACATGATTTGTGCCGCCGCTACGCTGTGCGCGGCGGGGCGGCGCTACGCGGTGCGCGCCGCCAAGCCTATTCCCGCCAACCTATTCGTATCGCAACGCCTCTATCGGATTCAACCGCGACGCCTTCAATGACGGATACAACCCCGCCAGCAACCCCACCAGACTACAGATCGCAATCCCCCCGGCCAGCCACCCCCACGGAATCACAAAACCCGTCGACAACACCAGGGAAAAGACATTTCCTACAATCACCCCCAATACCACCCCAAACGCCGCTCCGATCAGGCTGATCATCACCGATTCGAACAAAAACTGCTGCCGGACACTCTTCTGCCTCCCCCCGATCGCCTTCACCAACCCGATCTCACGCGTGCGCTCCGTCACCGACACCAGCATGAT
>PMUF01000039.1 GCA_003167015.1 Chitinophagaceae bacterium
TATCTCGAAAGAGATAATATTGCCGTCAATGTCAGTTCAGAGCTGAGCAAGCGGCTGATCATCAAGGCCAATGCGAAATACATCAACGAGAAGAACCATGACCGGGCGATCCTGTCCGACTCGCCGGGCAATGCCGATTACACGTTGTATACCATGCCTACTTCTTTGTCGGTAGCTACCATGAAGCTGAATCAAATTAATGCACAAGGCTATGAAATACCCTTTTCAGGGAATGTCTACGTCACCAATCCCTATTGGGCCACGCAGAAATTCAAGGAAGATGACGCCAAGACGCGTATAATCACCTCTTTTGAACCCAAGTTCAATATCACGAACTGGTTATATGTCAAGGGGCTCTTCGGTTTCGACCACTACAATTTCAACGTGACTAATATTCTGCCCACCGGCACTGCCTTCCAGACCGGCGGCGGGTACTCCCGCAACCTGGTTGACTATACCCAGATCAACAACGGCCTTTTCATCGGCGTGGACAAGAAGTTTGGTGAAAAATTCGCCTTGAATGCATTCGTAGGGGGCAACAAACTTAGTATTTCAACGATTTCTGATCTGACGAATGATGGGACGAATCCATATAATATCCCGTTCTTTTACAACGTGTCCAATATCACGCCGGCTAACCTTAGCGTAAGCCATAATGATGTTGAGCAGCGGACTAATTCCCTCTTTGCTTCTGTTGATCTGTCGTACAAAAATTACCTGTTCCTGAACCTCACAGGCCGTAATGACTGGTTCTCGTCATTGACACCCCCGCCGGGGACCACAGGAAAGATCGACAATCATATTTTTTATCCCTCCGTTGGATTGAGGTGGGTGATTTCGGTTGCCGTCCGGCTGCCGGCGTTCATCAATTATGCCAAGGCGAGGGTTTCATGGGCGGAAGTGGGGGGAGACCTTGCGCCTTATCAGTTATCGCTTAATTACGGGTTGACCGGCGCCTTTGGGAGCGCACCTTTGGCGCAGATCAATGGCTCACAGATCCCGAATAGCCATCTGCAGCCCTATGCATCCCTCAGCGATGAAGCCGGTATCGAAACCCGCATGCTGAATAACAGGTTGGGTATCGATCTTACCTATTACAACCACAATATTTCCAAGGATATCATTTCCGCGACGGTCGCACCTGTGAGCGGGTATCAAAGCGCAGTGTTCAATATCGGTAAGGCTACCAATAAAGGCATAGAGGCTTTGATCAGCTATCGTGTCATCGATCAAAAGCAATTTACCTGGGAACCCGCGTTTAACTTCTCCTATAACAAAAGTGATATCACTCAACTTTATGGAAATCTGACACAGATCACCCTGGATAATCCCCGTTCGCAAACGGTGAATGTGGTGGATCAGATCGGCAAGCCTGCCGCCGAGCTGCAGTCGATTGCCTATCAAAGGAATACTGCCGGGCAGGTTGAATATAACAGCCAGGGGCTGCCCATGATTGCTGTGAATGCCGGGGGAGCCACCCAGTACAAGGATCAGGGAACGGGTATCTCGCCCACCGTAATGGGCCTGACGAACTCTTTCCGGTACAAGCGGCTGACGCTGGATATCCTTGTGGATGCCAAGTTCGGAGGTGTGATCTATTCCGGCACCAATGCCCTGGCCTATCGCTATGGTTTGTCAAAGGGAACCCTGCCTGGCAGGGTGGGTGGTGTTGTCGGTGCAGGCGTGGGTCCTGACGGGAAGACGCCCAATGCGGTCAATGTCAATGCGACGACCTATTACCAGTACTTGTATGGTTTCGGAGAACCCTTTATCTATTCTTCCGATTTTATCAAGCTACGTTCGGCTACGCTGGATTATTCGATTCCGGTGTCGGGATGGGGCCCCAAGAATCCGTTTAAGTCCCTCACCGTTTCCCTGGTCGGACGTAACCTGTGGACGATCGTGAAGCATACTCCCAACATCGATCCGGAGTCAACTTACAATAATGGTAATGCGCAGGGCCTGGAATTCACCGGATTTCCCATTACAAGGACATTCGGGCTGAATCTCAATGCTAAATTTTAACGTCTAACATGCTTAACCAAAATATTATGATGCGTAAATTATTAATCATTCCAGGATTTATTCTCGTGCTGGCGTCTTGTACGAAAAAATTCGCCACGCTCAATCAAAATCCCAGTCAGCCGACCAGCGTGCCACTGACCTATCTGTTCACTTCTGCCCAGTTGGAGATGGGCGGATCGCAGAACGATCCTGGTTATACCCAATGGAGGACCAATCTTTTTTATTGCGCCACGATGACGCAGCAGATGGCCTCCACCAATACGAATCAGTATGTGGGCGATAAGTATATTTATTCCGACGAGCCGTCCGGCGCCTGGTTCGGTTTCAGCAGTAGTGGCGAAGGTCATTATCTCAATTCCATTAAGACGATAACCCAACTGTTGTATTCCGCGAAGCAGGATTCGGCTGACAACGTGAATCTGATAGCCATGACGGAAATCCTGCGGGTCTATCTTTTCCAGCAGATGACCGACATCTACGGGGATGTGCCTTACTTCAATGCGGGGGACGGCTACATCACCCAGAACACTACACCGGCCTTTGATAAGCAACAGGCTATCTATCTGGACATGCTTAATCAACTGTCGGTGGCCGGCGCCGCGCTCAGCAGTTCCGCAGCCAATCCGGGAGCGGCGGATATCGCCTATAGCGGCAATATTACCGCATGGCAGCATTTTGCCAATTCTCTGATGCTGCGGCTGGCCTTGCGTATCGTCAATGCAGATCCTACCGATGCGCAGACCTGGGGAACCAAGGCGATTACCAGCGGGGGCGGGTTGATGGCCAGCAATGCGGAAACGTTCCAATTCAATTTGCTCGGCGGCGCTTCTTC
>PMUF01000266.1 GCA_003167015.1 Chitinophagaceae bacterium
CGTCTTTGAAGGTGCCGTTCTTTTGGTTGATATAGAGGTAATCACGTTCGTAGGAGTCGTTGGATACGTAGATATCGGGCCAGCCGTCGCCATTGATATCGGTGACGAGGGCGCCGAGTCCGAAGCTGATGAGTGAGCCGTGGATGCCTGCCTGCCCGGTGACTTCGGTAAAGTGGCCGTTGTCATTTCTATAGAGATGGTCACCGCCGCCTCTCAGGAAGGGCTTAACCGGCCATGCGGAATCCGGAAGATCGCGGCGGTTGGAATTATTGAGGGTGTTAACGGGGATGGGGCTGTTATCGATCATGAAGCAGTCGAGGTCGCCGTCTCCATCATAGTCGAAGAAGGTGACCTGGGTGGTGTAGGCGGAGATATCGAGGCCATATTTTGCGGCGGATTCGGTGAAGGTGCCGTCGTGGTTATTGATATAGAGTTTGTTCTTTCTGTTGCCGTCGCTCATATGGCCGGAGTTACAGACGTAGATGTCGAGCCAGCCGTCGTTGTTGATGTCTACCATAGTGACTCCGGTGCTCCACATGCTATCCTGGCGAAAGCCGGCTTTGTCGGTGATATCTTCGAACTGGAAGTTGCCTTTGTTGAGGTAGAGCTTATTGCTGCCCATATTGGACGTGAAGAAGATATCGGGGAGGCCGTCGTTGTTGATGTCGCCGATGGCTACGCCGCCGCCGTTGTAAAAATTGCGAAAGAGAAAGCTATTGTCGAGTTTTCCGTCCTCTACATTGTTCGTGAAGTGGATACCGGTATTATCCATCAGGGTGAATAATTGTTGATCCTCATGGGGGTGGCTGCAGGAAAGGGCAAGGGGGCCGAGCAGGCAGGCAAGTATCAACGATCCGGACGATAGGTTCATTGCTGTAAAATTACAAAGGTCATTATTAAATAATGACCTTTGTGGTAAAGATATTTATTATATGGTTCGGGCGATCAGTAACCTTTATTTTGCTTGAGGTTGGGGTTAGCCACCAACTGGGCAACGGGTATGGGGAACAGGATATAGGTTGTTCCGACATCCGCAGGTTTCAGATCCCAGGCGATCAGGAATACGCCCATGCGGATCATGTCTTCTCTTCTCCAGCTTTCCCACCAGAGTTCTTTTTGTCTTTCTTCGAGGATGGTGGTGGGGTCATAGAGGTTACCTGTATTGACCAGGGAGATAGCTGCGATGGGTGAAGCGCCGCGTGCTGCGTGCAGGGCATTAACGATGGAAAGCGCTTCGGCGGAACCGCCGCTGGCGCCGCTGAGGTCGGCCTCAGCCATCATCAGCAATACGTCAGCATAGCGGAATATGGCCAATTGATTGGCGGCATGGCCGGTATATTGGGTATAGTCGGGATAGTATTTGATACCCCGGATGCCTGCGCCTTCGAGGGTGGCGAGATCGGTCTCGGTTTCGGCGACAGGTCCCTGGAAGGACAGCAGGTTGCCTCTTCTGTCCATTTCCTGGACGCCATTTTCATTGTACTGGGCGCCGGAATCCAATCCGACCCTTAAGCCGGAAATGGGAGAAACGCCATGAGTATTGGCGAGGCCAGCGGGATAGGCCACGTTGCCTCTCCGGACATCCGTGGGGTCGAAGGCGGTGTATACGTCGGCGATGGTGCTGAAGCCGTTCCAGCCTGCGGAGCCGTAGACGCCGGATGCATCCCATGAATTATAGTGGAGGGCCATCATCCAGCGGTCATCGATGGCGCCGTTGCCAGTACCGTTGGTGTTGGTGGCATTACCATTGTTACCGTAGACGAAGATGTTTTCGCGCGATTCGCCGCCGGCACTGTCAGAGCGGCCGCCGCCGTTGTTAGGGCCGAAGTTATCGAAGTAAGCTGTAGTTAATCCTATTGTACTATCGTTGATTTTCTGGTCGCTGTTTTCGATTGCGACGCCGAGGTCATGTACTTCCTGCATATCTGCGGCTACCTGGGCAGCAGGTGTAACGGGATTGAGGAATGCCTGTTTGTTGAGCAAAACCTTCATGAGCAGGAACCTGGCTGCGTTCGGATTTGCGGCGTAGTTCGGATTCGAGGCTGACAGCAGGGGAATGATACCGGTCAGGTTGGTGACCAGGGTGTCGACGACCTCTGCGGGCGTCATGACCGGAGAAGCGTTGATGGTATTGTAGTTCGGGATCGTCCGGTAAGGAACCTGGCCGTAAAGGTTGATGAAGTAGTACTGGGCGAGGGAGCGCAGGAAGGTTGCTTCTGCGGCCTGTTCCGTTGTGGGATTGAGTGCCAGGGTAGTAGTAGCATCACTTTCCAGGATACCGAGGTTGGAGAAGACCTGTTGGACCTGGCCATGGGTAGCATCCCACGCGTGGGAGTGCAATACGCGCCATACGCCGTTATCGTCCCAGTCACCTGCGCGGGTTGGTACGAGGCATTCGTCGGTGGTGTTCTCCTGCAGGGAGAATATTTCGTCCTGGCCGTGCATTACTGTATTCAGGTCATTGTAAGCAGCGATGAGCTGAGATCCGGCCGAAGCGGATCCGCCGGCGCCGATCACCAATTTATTGTTCTCGTTTTCCTTCAGCTTGGTACAGCTCATTGACACCAAGGTCGTCAGGAGCAGTAATTGGAGCCAATTTGATTTATATCGTATCATAAAATAGCTGTTAAATGTTTAGTTAAGGGAGAAATTAAGGCCAAATGTTACGGTTCTGAATGTAGGATAACCGATATAGTCTACGTTCAGGGAAGGAACGGTACCGCCATTGGATGCGTAGCTGTTGACTTCAGCATCCAGTCCGTGGTATTTGGTTATTTCGAACAGGTTGTTGGCGCTGACAAATACGCGGGCGTTCTTGAAGAAGGTTGCAAAATTCCCGACCGTATAAGATAACATCGCATTTCCCAGTTTTATGAAATTGCCTTTTTCGAGGTATCGGGTAGAAGCGGACACAGGGTCGGCCATGCTTTCTCCGGTACCGACTACGGATTTCGCTGCATTTTTACCATTGTTCAATTCCTGCAGGTTGGTGACCGTCAAGAGGGTATTGTTGTAGATATCGAAGCCGAATGCCCCGTGGCTATTGATGGCCAGCGTAAATTTCTTATAGCCTAATTCCGTATTCAGGCCCAGGATATAATGGGGATTGGGATCACCCACAAAGCTGGATGCCTGGCTCTTGACCTCGGAGATGCCGTTTTGGTCGTAGCCTGTCCAGGTGCGAAGATAGTAGGCGTCGATGGGCTGATTGTTGGCGATGGCCTGTACATAGGTAGCAGATACACCATTACCGGCAATATTGCCCGTCAGGAACAGGGGATCAGCACCAAGGGCCGGCGCGATGTATTTGTTTTTGTTGTAGGAGAAATTCACAGCTACGTTCCAATGAAAGTCCCTGGTCTGGATGATCCTGCCGAAGAGACCGATCTCAAATCCCTTGTTGGTGATCTTTCCGGGCAGGTTCTGCCAGATCGTGGCGCCGGACGAAGGGACCGGGAGGGTGCCGGGGAATAGGGGGTTGGTGGTAGATTTGTTATAGACGTCGATGTTACCGGTCAATCTATCATCGAGAATACCGAAATCGATACCTCCATCCGTGGAGGTCAGGGTTTCCCATTTTAAGCTGGCGTTGCCATAGTTCTGCGTCGAGGTGGCAGGACCTACACCGACAGTGCCGTAACCGGTGAGCGTTGCCAGGGAGGTTTGGAAACCGGGGTTAGGCAGTGCATCGGTACCGCCTGTCTGTCCATAGCCTACACGAAGGCTAAGGTTGCTGAAGATGGTCTGCCTGGCCATGAAGCTTTCCTTCATGATATCCCAACCCACACCGACTGCGGGGAACAGGCCGTATTTATTATTAGCACCCAGTTTATTGGAACCATCATCACGTAGCGTAGCCGTTATGGAATATTTGTCGAAGGCGGTCACGCGAACCCTGCCGAAATAGGACTGCAGTTCTGCCGTAGCGGGAGCGTCCGAATTGGTAAGGAGGTTGACCTGGTTCATGGTTTGCATGGCCTTGTAGTAGGGAATGTTGTATTGAGGGCCGCCTATGACATTATAAGTGAATCCATAGCCATAGGTCTCGTTATCCTGAAGGCCGGTAGAGGAGTAATATTCATACCCGCCCAGGACATTCAGTTTGAAATTATCCTTTATGGTCTGGTCCCAGGTAAGTGTATGCGTAATCGTTTGGGAGAGCAGATTGGCCGAACCTGTTTGTGCTTCACCGTAGTTGGTATTACCGCCGCCGGAGACCAGCAGTCCCATCACCTGTTCGACCATGGTCGACTGAGCATAGTTGATACCATAGAGGAAGTTGTAGCTGAGGTGATCGGTTATTTTCAAAGAGACATTGGCGTTGCCCAGGATCTGGGTCACATAGGCATAGCTATCATAATATTTCGATAGGGCCAGTGGGTTCATCTGGCCAGAAGGGTTGGTCTGGTTAAACGATCCGTTCTCAACCAGGTTTAAGGTAGGGTTCCATTGCATGGCCGCGCTGATGAGGTTACCGTCACTGCCTGCCTCTGCACTGACCGGCGCTGTTTGCAGGGTGTAATTCGTTGCGGCAACGTTGAAGCCAATCTTCAGCCGTTTGTCGAGGAGAGTGTGGTCACCTGCGATGGTGGCGATATACCGTTTCAGCCCCGATTTAAGGATATAGCCATTCTGGTCGGTGCCGGAGAAGTTGGCTCTGAACCTGCCGTTCTCGCCGCCGCTGCTGATGGCGACATTATAGACCTCGCTGGCCTTATTCTGTATGATGGAATGGAACGGATCGAGCGTAGCGCCGGAATCCGTCAAGATATCATATTCTTTGATAGCCGCCCGGTATTCGCTGGCGTTCATCAGGTCGGGCTTTTTCATCAGGCCGGCGCCGGTGATCAGTTTCACTCCGGCATCTACCTGGGTCTTGCCGTTGCCTTTATTGGTTTCGATCAGGATAACCCCATTTTCACCGCGGGCGCCATAAATAGCGGAGGCGGAGGCGTCTTTGAGTACTGTCAGGGAAGCGACGTTACTCGGATCGAGGAAGATCAGGCCGTTTGCGGCGGGCACTGTCCCGACGATGTTCAGTTTATCCGGAGCGATGGGGGAGGTGGCATCCAGCGGTACCCCGTCCACTACATACAGCGGGTTGGAGGTACTGGAGATGGTGTTGTTACCCCGGATCTTCACGTTGATGGTGCTGCCGGGTGCGCCGGAGTTGTCGGCCACCTGTACACCGGTTACTTTACCGGTCATCAATTGCTCGGGAGACAAGGCGCCGGAGTTGAAGTCCTTGGCTTTTACGCTGGCGACCGCGCCGGTGATGTCACTTCGGCGGGAGCTACCGTAACCGATCACCACCACTTCGTTGAGGTTGGATTGGTTAGGCACCAGGGAAACAGACACATTGGTCTGGTCACCGATGGCGATCTCCTGGGTGGTGTAGCCAACAGAGCTAATCACCAGTGTAGTGGCTGTGCTTGGCACGGTGAGCTGAAAAGTTCCGTCGGGGTGGCTGGATGAGCCCGATTTTGACCCCTTGACGGTGACCGAGGCGCCTATGACAGGAGCTC
>PMUF01000192.1 GCA_003167015.1 Chitinophagaceae bacterium
AAAAGAACAAGGGTAAGCTGACTGGCTGGATCAGCTATACATTGTCCCGCTCGGAGCTGCAAGTGAACGGCATCAACGACAACCACTGGTATGATGCGCCCCAGGACCGGACTCACAATATTGCCATTGTCGGCATCTATCATCCGAATGACAAGTGGACCTTCTCTGCGGACTGGATATATTATACAGGCAATCCTGTCAGCTATCCCAGCGGAAAATACCAGGCAGACGGCCGGATCGTATTCTATTATGCCGAGCGGAACGGTTATCGGATGCCACCTTATGACCGGCTGGACCTTAGCGTTACAAGACATATTAAAAAGAAGCACAATCAGCGCGAACTGTCGTTTGGGGTCTACAATGCATACGACCGGCTAAACGCCTTTGTCATCAACTTCCGGCAGGATCCCAACAACCCGGACCAGACCCAGGCTGTCAAAACTGCGCTGTTCGGTATTGTACCATACGTTTCCTATTCCATAAAATTTTAATCCCATGCTAAAGAATATCATGACAATCATCAGCTTATGCTGCACCTTTGCCTTTACCGCCTGCCAGAAGGTTATCTCTTTAGATTTGCGTACTGCGCCACCAGTCTATGTGATCGAGGGAAATGTTACCGATCAACCCGGGCCTTACCAGGTGCAGATCACACAGACAACGGGCTTCTATGCCGCCAATACTTTTTCGGGAGTGCCAGGTGCCGCTGTCAGTATCGCGGATGGGGCCGGGCACGCAGAAAACCTGACAGATAACGGCGATGGCATTTATACAACGAACACCCTTCAGGGCGTACAGGGCCAGACCTACTTCCTCCGCGTCATGATCGGCAAGGATACCTTCACGGCGACTTCCACCATGCCCTCTCGTGTCAACCTGGACAGCGTGTATATCACGTCGGTGTTGAACGGCGGCAAAAGTGTGCTGGTGGCAGTGCCGGCGCTTATCAATCCACCGGCTCCGAAGATTGCGTATTACTTTTTCGACCAGACGATCAATGGCTACCTGGACAAAACACTTTATTACGGGAATAGTCAGTTCACCGCTGGACAGTCCAATAGTTTTAGCCTGGAACGTTCCAGTCCGGACAGCACATTGCATATTGGGGACACGGTGCAGATAGAGATGCAATGTATCGACCAGGCGATGTATACCTATTGGTCCAGCGTGGACCAGTCTGCCACGGGACAGGGGCCGGCCTACCCGGGCAACCCGGTGACCAACCTGAGCGGTGTGGCATTGGGTTATTTTAGTGCGCACACTTCACAGGTGAAGGGGGCACGGGTGAATGAATAGGCAAATAACCTATCTTTAGCCCATGCCATTATTATTGTCTTTCGTGGCTATCCTGTGCCTGATCCTGCTGATCATCTGGTGCAAATTGGACACCTTCATATCTTTCGTCGTGGTCAGCGTAGGGCTGGGGTTGGCCTGCGGGCTGGACATGCATCGAATCAGCGATGCCATCTCAAAAGGCATCGGCAACATCATGGGCTCATTGGTGATTATCCTGGGCTTTGGCGCCATGCTGGGCAGGATGATAGCCGACAGCGGAGCGGCCCAGCAGATCACGCAATCACTGGTGCGGCTATCCGGCATCCGTCGGATCCAATGGGCAATGGCGCTGTCCGGCTTTCTCGTCGGCCTCCCCATGTTCTACTCGGCCGGTTTTATGGTGCTGATCCCCCTGGTCTATGCCGTGGGGGCCGCTACGGAACTGCCCCTCCTTTACCTGGGCATCCCCGTCCTGGCTGCACTGTCGGTGGCCCACGGCTTCCTGCCGCCACACCCTTCTCCTACGGCCGTCGCTCAACAATTACATGCCAATATCGGCCGGACATTACTATACGGTATTATCGTTGCCATCCCGACGATCATCCTTGCTGGCATCGTCTTTGGCCGGACCATGCGGAAATACAAGTCGCAGCCCAATACCTCCCTGCTGAAGGTCCGACTCATGGAACCTCACCAATTACCGGGGTTGGGATTAAGCCTTACCGTGGCGCTTATGCCTCTCATCCTCCTGTCGGCCACGGCCGTTTTAGGGCTCATTCCCGGAGCCGGCGCCCTCAAAAAAGGCATTGACCTTATCGGCGACCCCAGCATGGACATGCTGCTGTCGGTCCTCATAGGTATCTGGCTGCTGGGCCTTCGCAGGGGAAAAACCATGCGCGAAGTCATGCGGTCCCTCGAAGACGCCTTCAAAGGCGTAGCCCCCGTCATGCTGATCATCGCCGGCGCCGGCGCTTTCATGCAGGTCATGAGCGAAGGAGGCGTCAACGTATATATAGCCAATAGTCTCGCCCATACCTCCGTCAGCCCGCTGCTCCTGGGATGGAGCGTTGCCGCTCTGATCCGCATCTGCACAGGGTCCTCAACGGTAGCGGCATTGACGACCGTCGGAATATTGCTGCCCTTATTGCAGCACTCGGCCATCCGGCCGGAACTGCTGGTTCTGGCAATAGGGGCGGGCAGCATGACCTTTTCGCATGTCAACGACGGCGGTTTCTGGTTATTCAAGGAATATTTTAATCTCACGATCCGCCAGACCTTTGCCACCTGGACTGTCATGGAGACAATGGTATCCGTGGCGGGATTATTGATGGTATTATTACTGAACCAAATTGTTCATTAAAGATGATGTCGACCATTCTTGTAACCGGTGGAACAGGCACCATCGGCACCGTACTGACCCGCATGCTCATCGACAGCGGCCACCGCGTGATCATCCTGTCCCGCAATGCCCCGCCATTGCCTGCCAAAGCCTTTGGCGAAAGCGGGCCCGGTCTTCACCGCCTCCGCTGGGACCCGGAAGCCGGCACTATAGACCCCGAAGCCATCCGCCAGGCCGATTATATCGTCCATCTTGCCGGCGCCGGTGTAGCCGACAAAAGATGGAGCGCCAAAAGGAAAAAGGTCATTGAAGAAAGCAGGACGAAAAGCTGCGACCTCCTCGTCAAATCACTGCGCGATATTCCCAATAAAGTGCAGGCCGTTATCAGCAGCTCCGCCATCGGCTGGTACGGCCCCGATCCTTCTATCCCCAATCCCCGCCCTTTCGAAGAGTCCGATCCCCCCGCCGATGACTTTCTCGGCGAGACCTGCCGCCGCTGGGAAGCCGCCATTGCTCCCGTCACCACACTCGGCAAACGACTGGTCATTATCCGCACCGGTATCGTGCTCAGCAAAGTGGGTGGTGCCCTGGCCGAATTCAAACGGCCTGTACGGTTCGGCGTAGCTGCTTTCCTGGGCAGCGGCCGCCAGACAGTTAGCTGGATCCATGTCGAAGACCTCTGCCGCCTGTTTATGCAGGCTATCGACAACCAGGAATGGAATGGCGTCTTCAATGGGGTAGCCCCCAGGCCGGTCACCAATCGCATCCTCACGCTCGAGCTGGCCAAAAGACTCAAAGGCCGCTACTTCGTTCCGATATATGTACCTGCTTTTTTGCTGAGGCTGATCTTCGGCGAAATGAGCATCGAAGTGTTGAAGAGCGTTACGGTCAGCGCCAAAAAAACCCGGCAATCCGGGTTTCAGTTCATTTATCCGGCGATCGAGAACGCCCTTGCTCAGTTGCTGGCCTGAACCGCTAAAGATCATTCTTCAGAAAGCTCCTGCCTGCCACGAGGCAATAAAGAAGAAGATAAACCGCTCCTACTACCAGGTACACCGGCAGAAGATGTTCCCATCTGGCCGCCTCCTGCGGCGTAACGATCATTTTCAGATAAGGCTGTGGGATCAGCCGGTCCGTCACCTCCTCCGGCAGAAAGTCCGCGCCGTTCAGCTTATACACATTACGCAGTATCGCCACCGCGATATTCTCAACCAGCATGTAGATCAGGAATACGCTGATCGCCAGGCCCGCACGTTTGATCAATAACGCTAACAGGAAGGCGATCATGGAATAGGACAGCATCTGCACAAAGTAAAACGGAATAAACCGAAAACCCTGCCATACAGATACGCCATCCGGCACTTTATTGCCAAAATACCCAAAGCCTATCGTGGTCAGTAATACCACCACCGTGCTCAGCAGGGCCAGCATCACTACTTCGATCAGCTTGACCCCGATGAACTGCTCCCGGCTCCAGCCGTCGATGATATTCTGCCGGTGGGTCTTGTAGGTGAATTCATTGGTCGTTAACGTGATGATCAGGATGGCAGGGATGATAAAGGTCAGCGTCGAATTCCAGCTAACGGTCTGCCATACATCGGGAAAGGCGAAAGGACTGCCGAATAAGCTCTTTCCCTTGACCTTGGGAAAGCTGTTGTTCATGAGATTGTACAGCAAATAGGTGACCGCCGGGACGATCGCGATGGTAATGGCCAGGAGGATCCAGAACGTGCGGTAATTTTTTACCTTCATCCACTCTACCCGCAGGATTTTTAGCATATAGGTTGTTTAACAGGTTAGTTCGCGGCCAAGTCTTTAGCCTTCGCCGTCGTCTTGGCTTTTTCTTCGGTCAATTCCATGAATTTCGACTCAAGGCTCCGTTTCTTTAATTGCAAATAATTCAACACTATCCCTTTTTCAAAACAATACCTGTTCAGT
>PMUF01000142.1 GCA_003167015.1 Chitinophagaceae bacterium
TCTTTACCATTGACCGTCTTCAGTTTTTCGCCATCTTTCAGATCTTTCAAATGAACTTTTCCAGCTACTACATGAAGATTCAACACCTCGATCAAATGCGCCTTGTTTTCTGGCTTCAGCAAGTCTTCTACTACTTTTTTGTCGAGCTTGTCGAACGCCTTATCCGATGGGGCGAAAATTGTGTAAGGACCGGCTTCGCTCAGCGTTTTACCCAATCCTGACTCAGTGATACCCTTCTTTAAAGTTGTCATGTTCTTATCGACATTGACAAGCTGCGTAATATTTGACATTTGTTTTTTTTATCTGCCGGTAGAATAACCGGCAACAGATGTAAGGTAGACCTATTTAAATCAGCCCCGGTGTTAATGTTTCGCTCACTACCTACCCCTCCTTGCGCAATATCTCCAGCGGTGGCTTATTCAGCACGCCGCGGCTGTTGTACAGCCCGATCAGGATCGTCAGCCCGCAGACGGATACAAATATCACCAGCACCGGCCACCACTGAGGGGCGAACGAGCTCTCAAAACTCACCCTCGCCAGCACCTCGCTGAAGACCAGCGACAAACTGATACCTGTAGCCGCAGCTAACGCCCCCAGGAAAAAATATTCCAGCAGCGTGATCACCAGCACCTGCCGCCGGCTCGCCCCCAGCGTCCTCAACAGTACGCTCTCCTGGATACGCTGATATTTGCTGATCAGCACGCTGGCTATCAGCACCACTACCCCTGTCAGGATACTAAAGCCCGCCATAAACCTTATCACAAACCCTATCTTACCCAAAATATCTTCCAAAACTTGCAAGACAAGCTGCAGGTCGATCACCGAGACATTGGGGTAGGCCCGCACCACCAAATTCTGAAATCGTGCAGACACCGCCGCATTAGGCACCCGCGTGACCAGCACATGGAATTGTGGAGCCTGCTCCAGCACACCCCCCGGAAATACGATGGAGAAACCCGTCTGCAGCTGTCGCCAGTCCGCCTTCACCAGCCCGCCGATCACAGTGGCTACCGGCAGTCCCTGTACGTTGAACAGAATGGGATCGCCAACCGCCAGATGCAGCCTCTTCGCATAGTCTTCATCCACACGGATATATACCGTATCCTGCGGCGACCGCACCGGCGGCCTTAGCCTCCCCGCCGTCAGCTTCTCCGTTGATAATAGTGAGTCCCGATAGGTCACCCGTATTTCATTTTCGAATATCCACCTCGGCAGACTGTCCCGCTCCCGCACCTCGCCAACCCCACCGCTATCCCCGGCCGGCCCGCGTCCATCCCGCTCTCGTCCCCGATCACCATCATCCCCGGCCGCACCGCGCTCCCGCCCCCGCCCAACCGCCGCCTGCTCCACGGTTATCCCCCGCATCTTAGTGATCCGTATGGTCACCACCGGCAGATCCTCCAGCACGGCCAGCCGCTCCCCCTTCGCCAGGGCAGTAATCCCTTGGACCTCATCGGGCTGAATATCGAACAGCACCATATTTCCCTGATTGTTGCCCACCGTCGCCTTCACCTTGTCGATCAGCAGCTGCTGCACGAAATACAAGGTGCCGATAAAAGTAGTGCCCAGCCCGATAGTGACTACCAGGATCAAAGTCTGATTGTTGGGCCGGNNGGGCCGGTATAAATTCGCAAAGCCCTGCCGCCATAAATAACTCCACCTCACCGGAAAAAGACGCCGCACCACCGCCATCAATAACTTCGCCGCCCCAGCCAGCAACAGCAGGGCCCCCAGCAGGCTCACCGTAAAGACAATGGCCTTGCCGCTGCTATGCATCCGGAGCCAGGCAAAGACATCGACAAACAATAAGATGGCCGCATATACCAATATTTTCAGGGGGTCCCATATCGTAGCAGCAGGCTCTACCGATAATCGCAGGGTATAAAGAGGCGAAATCTTCCGAATAGTAAGCAGCGGTAACAAGGCAAACAAAATCGAAACAGCCATGCCCGTCACAATCCCCTCTCCGATCGCCGTCCACGAGAGCATAAACCCCGTCTGCAGCGGCAACAGATCTTTTAACACCGCCGGCAGCACCTGCTGCACCCCTACCCCGATTACGGTCCCGGCAATCGATCCGATCAACCCCATACCCGTCACCTGGATCAGATAGATCAAAAAAGCCTGCCTGGCCTTCACCCCCAGACAGCGTAATACGGCAATTCCCCCTATCTTCTCCCGGATATAGATGTGCACCGCACTCGCCACACCTATACATCCCATCAATAAAGCGATGAAGCTGATCAGTGTCAGAAATTCCGTCAGATCGGTGAACGCCTTGCTCATTCGCTCCTTCCTCGATTCGACGGTTTCATAACGCACCCCCGCTTTCTCCAGCCGCGGACCGATGGCCGCCACCAGCTTATCCATATTGACCGCAGGGGTGAATTGATAATAATATTGATAATTGACCCGGCTGCCTCTTTTCAGCAGCCCCGATTGATCCAGCCAGCGCAAAGGGATATATACCGGGGGTGCTACGGTAGTCGAGATCTCGTTACTGCCCGGTGACTTTTCCAATGCGCCCGCAATGGCAAAATTCAAATCCCCCACCCGGATGGAATCACCCACCTGAGCGCCATATTGTAACATCAATGCTTTGTCCACCAGCGCCAGTCGCCCCGACCGCCATAACTTTCCCGCCCGTGCCGGCTCCGTCCCGAAGGACCCATAAAAAGGATAATCCCCGTCCAGCGCCCGCACCTGTACCAGCCGGCTGCTGCCACTCTTCACAAAATAGACCATAGACCCAAAACTGCATTGCTCCGACCGGCGGTTAGGCACGGAATCCGGCAATGCCTGCACAACCCGCGACAACGGCTGACTGCTGCCGATCATCAGGTCTGCGCCCACCAGTTCCTTCGCCTGGTCGTCAATTGCCGTACGCAGGTTATGCCCAAAAGACAAGGTCGCCACCAATGCGGCAATACCCAGCACAACCGACGAAATAAAGAGGAACAGCCGGCTGCGGTTACGACGGCTGTCTCGCCAGGCCATGAGGAGCAGCCAGGATAGCCGGGGTTGGTTATTTCGTTTCATCAGCTATAATATGCCCCCCCGCCAGCCGTATGATCCGTTGCGTATTCGCCGCCAGTTCGGCATTATGTGTCACGATGATCAGCGTAGTGCCCGCCTCCCGGTTGAGACCGAACAATAGCTCTTCGATCCTGGCGCTGGTCTCGGCATCCAGGTTGCCCGTCGGCTCGTCGGCGAGGAT
>PMUF01000245.1 GCA_003167015.1 Chitinophagaceae bacterium
CATCGGCGAGGGATATCACGAACAGTATGGGCAGCAGCATGCGGAAGCCAATTGCGTGGCATCGGTGAAAGCGGAAGACTTGCCGCTGATTGCGCAGTCTACGCTGTATGTATCACTGGAACCCTGTGCTCATTATGGCAAGCAGCCGCCTTGTGCCGATCTGATCATCGACCGGCGGATTCCGCGGGTGGTGGTTGGCTGCCGCGATCCTTTTCCCCAGGTCAACGGAAAGGGCATCGACAAGCTACTGGCGGCGGGCGTGGAGGTGCGTATCGGAGTGCTGGAAAAGGAGTGTATCGACCTCAACAGGCGGTTTTTGACATTCAATACGCTGAACCGCCCTTATATCGTGTTGAAGTGGGCGCAGAGTGCCGACGGGAAGATAGGGGGGAGAGGACGTTCGAGGGAACGGCCGATATCAGAAGCGGGAGCGCCGTGGTCGGGCATGGCAGGAATGGAAGAGCGGACGCGGATCTCTAACGAGTATACCAACAGACTGGTCCATAAATGGCGGTCTGAAGAGGCGGCGATCCTGGTGGGGACCCGCACGGCGTTGGCGGATGATCCTGCCCTGACGGCGCGGCTCTGGCATGGTCCCGACCCCATCCGGCTGGTCATCGATAAAGATCTCCGGCTGCCGGGTTCGCTGCAGTTGTTCGACCGGAAGGTGCGGACGATCGTCTTCAATACACTGCGTCATGAAGAGACGTATAACCTGCTGTACTACCAACTGGCGACGGATAGCAGCCTGGTCCACCAGGTGGTCGTTGCGCTGACCGCTTTGAACATCCAGAGCGTTCTGGTGGAAGGGGGGGCAAGGCTGCTGCAGTCCTTTATCGATGAGGGTTATTGGGATGAAGCAAGGGTGATCACGAATAATGATCTTGAGATACCCGGCGGCCTGGCGGCGCCGGTATTGACGGGCGGGGAACTGCGCGGAAAGGGGACGATTCGCGGAAAGGAGACGATTCGCGGAGGGGAGACGATTCACGGAAAGGAAGCGCTG
Source organism: Chitinophagaceae bacterium (assembly GCA_003167015.1). Classification (GTDB taxonomy): domain Bacteria; phylum Bacteroidota; class Bacteroidia; order Chitinophagales; family Chitinophagaceae; genus Puia. Next base: position 1,007 of record PMUF01000245.1, read on the forward strand.
CTATCCGACAGCATCCGTTATTATAAAAATACTTTACGCTGACCTGACATGGCCGATGACATTTACTATACGATCGAAAAGACTGCTACGGCCGAATTCAAGGACCGGGGCAGTAAATTTGTCGGTTATGCCTGCCCGGTGAAGACCGTGGTGGAGTGCAAGGAGAAGCTGAACGAGATCAAAAGGGCGCATCCCAAAGCCACGCATCATTGCTTTGCCTACCGGATCGGGCTGGACGGCAACACTTTCAGGGTGAGCGACGATGGTGAGCCCAGCGGTACGGCGGGCAGGCCTATCCTGGGGCAGATCGACGGCAAGGGTCTGACGGGTACGCTGGTGGTCGTGGTAAGGTATTTCGGTGGCACGCTGCTTGGGGTACCCGGACTGATCAATGCCTATAAATCGGCGGCTTCGCTGGCCCTGCAAATGACACCCCTGGTGCAAAAGCAAGTCGAGCAGGAGTACATCGTCCAGTTCGATTATACCCGCCTGAATGATATCATGATCGTGATAAGGCAATATAATTGTCGGGTGATCGCCCGGGACATACAGCTTTTTTGCCGCATAACACTGGCCATTCCCGGGAACAGGGTGACTGAAGTTCGTTATAAATTAGAGGAACTGAAGAATGTAGAATTTCTGGCGGATAATCAACGCTCATCGTCAAGGCAATAAATGCCCGATTCGCATGCAGCGCGGATGATCAATTTTGCCCTTTTCTTGTCGGGGTACCAGTAGTCATACAGTTCGGAGCGATTCTTCGTTCTTTCGAAACCGAGCTTGCCAAAGCTGTAATTGCCGGCATACGATTTGAAAATAATCAGCAATAATATGATCGATACTGCGAGTTGCGGCCGTTTATTTTCCATTTTCAGCATGACGAACAGGCATGCCGTTGCTGCCAACAGCTGCGGATAGATCTGGTATCTGCTCGTCTGGAACTGGGCATTATCTAAGTCGCTTCTAAACACGGCTATGGTAAGCATGGATACGATCGAAAACCCGGCAATGCACAGGATGGGCCACAGGGTGGCTGGACGACGCAGGGATCGATAGGGGAAAGCGGCGAGCAAAGTGGCGAACAGTGGAATGCCAAAGGCAAGGCTGTAGTCAAAGCTGAAATGTGCGCCTCCCATTTTTACAAAGTATATTACTGCGTTTCCTATGTTGAAAGGGGTATGCCTCTCGGTATCAGCCGAAGCGCCATTGGCGTACCCGATGAAGTATAACGGGGCAAATACGAGTGTAGTCGCGATGCTGACTATCTTTTTGACCCGATCGTTGCCGGGTAAGGTGGACAGGGTAATGAAGAGGGAAGCGACTATTCCATTACCGCTTGAGAAGATGGTGACCGCCTGGAGAAGAGCGGCAGGGGCGAGGTATTTTCTGTTGTTAAGGTCATATAAAAAAACGCTTCCGAAAAAGAGCATGATCACGCCGAAACTCTGCACGCCGAACATGGCCATATTTCCAGCCTCATATGTATTCAAATCGAATATGCAGAGGGACCAGATAAAGGCGATAAGCTTCCAGTATTTTCCCCCGCTTTTGCGGATAAAGTAAGTTGATATGAGGGCAACAGCCAAGAGCTGCAGATCGCCGATGAAGATAATATTCCTGAAGTTGATATTACCGGTTATTCCATAATAGGCAACATACAGCAGGCGGGAATGAAGCAGCCTATGCTCGTTATGCTGGCTTATCAGCAGCAATAGTTTTTGCCCAAAACCTGCCGCTTTGAAATTGTTCAGAAAATTAAGGATGGCATCGTAATCATCGAGTACCGGAATATTGCTTGCATATCGGTAGGCCATATTCAGATACAGCACTGCAGGGATGAATATCCAGGAATTGATCACCCAGGGATGCCATAGCGGAGATTTTACAGGCGATGTTGCCGGCTTTTGCCGGGGGCTATTTGCCGGTTTGGGTGGGGATTGCCTGGCGGGGGCCGGCTTGACCTGCCGGTAATTGCCTGGTTTTTCTTTTGGGGAAAGGGATGCCGATCCCTTTTGCGGCGCAGTTAGGGGCTTCATCAGTAAAGGGTTAAAAGTTAATGGTTTGGTTATTTCGGTGCTTCTACTTCTAAAATAATTACTCTTATCAAGACCGCTGGTATCATTTCAGATCCGAGCGTGTTATGGCAACCAGCGCGCTGAATTGGCCAATCAACGGGCGGGTAAAGTCCCGTCGGTAGAATAAAATCGGATCATTTTATAAGTGGTTTACATTACTTTACCGCCAATTGCGGGGACCTGTGTGGGGGCAAAGGGCATTTTTTTCCGGGTTAGAAGATAATTGGAGGCCATTTTTTTCGTTTTGGAGGGTAACCCAACCAATACCCCTTGAAAAAGTCACTCTTTACCCTATCTCTGTTTTTGCTGATCACTTCGGTGGCTGTCTTTATAGCCTGTAAGAAAATCTCCAATAACGGTAGCGGCGCCACTATTTCCCCCACTATTCCAGCTGATCAAACCGTGACATCCAGTCTGCAGGGCAGAGTGCTGGATGAAAATGGTTCGCCGGTACAAGGGGCAGCGGTCACCAGCGGATCGGCCACAACGACAACAGATGTCAATGGTCAATTTTTCTTTTCCAACATTAGCATGNNATCGAGGAGCATTGTTACGCATCTTGGTACGTTGAATTATGTTCAAATCAACCTGATCCCCAGGAATATCACAGGTACCATCGCAGCTCCTGCCAGCGGAACGGTGACGGTATCCGGTACAAATACCGTGGCCTTTGGTGACAGCTCATTTGTCGATCCTGCCGCTAATACAAACTATTCGGGTAGTGTCAGCGTATATACTACCTATCTCGATCCCACTGTAACAGGAAGCTTAAACAGCATGCCCGGCGATCTGCGGGGCATTAACAGTTCAGGGCAAACAGTGGTGCTGCAGAGCTATGGGATGATGGATGTGGAATTACAGGGCAGCGCAGGACAAAAGCTGCAGATCGCGGCCGGAAAACTGGCCACGCTTACCTTTGGGATCCCTACTGCGCTGCAGTCCAATGCCCCGGCTACGATTCCCATGTGGTATTTTAATGATACAACCGGGAAATGGATACAGCAGGGTACAGCTACCCTGCAAGGCAATACCTATACCGGACAGGTCAGTCATTTCACTTTTTGGTGTATAGGGGTTTATCTGCAACCGGTCATAGCGCAGGCTAAGTTTGTGGATCAGAATGGGAGGCCTTTGGCCAATACACAAATATTGGTTGCTTACAGCGGTGAGCCGGGGGAACCATGGTGGGGCTCCTATACGGATTCTTCGGGCGAGGTCGAAATGTATATTCTTGCAGATGAAGCGCTTATGATGGAGGTGATGGATAAGTGTGGCAACATGATCGGAGGGGTGAATGCAGGCCCTACCTATTCCAATATCAATTTGGGGACGGTCACGGTGAACATAGCCAACCCCGTATTGAATGTGACAGGTACAGTGGTAGACTGTTTCAACAACCCGGTCCCCAAGGGCTTTGTGAAAATATACATGGAGGGGTTGACGTATTTTGGCGGTGTCGACAGCGGCCAGTTCTCGCTCAACATTGTCAGGTGTTACAATACTTCGGAGACGATGCAACTAACCGCGGGGGATAGCAGCAGCTCTGAACAAGGCGCCATGACCACTGCGACGGCACCTGCCGGAGGGGGTACGCTCAATGTTGGGCAATTGTCAGCCTGCGGCAGCGGGCTGGGCCAGTATATCACGATGACGTTCGGTGGGAATACGTATAGTGTTACTAATCCATCGAATTCTGCATCCGTGAATTCTGTAACCGAGAGGTATGGTTATTTTAGCGCTTATTCGACTAACCAAGTGACGCCCTTACAAATAAAATTTTCGATTTCGGAGTATTTCGGTATCGGTAATTACACCCCTTCTCCCTTTTTGATGTATGACGGCTACCCGATGGTAATAGGGCCTGCGACGACTAATTCCATACAGATTTCCATCACATCTGTTGGTCCGGTCAATGGATTCGTTGCAGGTACAATGAGCGGGAGTGTGCTGGATTCGGTGAGCAATATTATCTATCCGATGACAGGGACATTCAACGTACTACGCACGAACTAGGAGGCAAAGCGGCTGCTGACGACGAGGAACTTGACCTGACATGTCCGATGACATTTACTATACGATCGGAAAGACTGTAGTGTGGCAATACAACTATCGCGTCGTGCAGCAGGAAATGCAGCTTTTTTGTTATATGATCCTGGCTATCCCCAACAACAGGGTAACAGAAGTAATATATAAGTTACGGGAAATGAAGAATGTAGAAGTTTCTCCTGCACCGTTATAATTTTGCTGCGACTGATTCGTTTTAGGGGGTAACCTAAACAATACCCCTTGAAAAAGACACTCTTTACCCTATCACTGTCCTTACTGTTGGTTTCGCTGATCGTTTTTATTGCCTGCAGCAAGAGTATCAACAGCAGTACAGCCACCAACAACAATTCCAATAATATTCCGGCTAATATTACGGTGACGGCCAGTCTGCAGGGGAGAGTAGTGGACCAGAATGGCGCTCCGGTCCAGGGGGCAGCGGTCAGTAGTGGAACGGCCACGGCCACCACGGATGTCAATGGATTGTTTTCCTTTCGCAATATCAGCATGTCCAGCCGGTTTGGCTATGTACAGGTCGTTAAGTCCGGCTATTTTACCGGTTCCCGGAGTATCATCGCCGGCCCCAGCTCGTCTAACTATGTCAATATTCAACTGGTATCCAGAACGCTGACGGGAACCTTTCCCGCTCCTACCGGTGGAAAGATAGCCTTGCAGGCGGGCGACACGGCGTCTTTCAGCGCTGCTTCGGTTGTCACTGCTTCCACAAATGCCGCGTATACCGGTACTGTGTATGTATACGCCCAATACCTGGATCCTACCGATTCGAATTTGTATAAATATATGCCGGGCGATCTGCGGGGCATTGGTTCAAACGGCGAAGAGACGGGTCTGCAGAGCTTCGGGATGATGGACGTGGAGATGCAGGATGCGTCAGGGAATAAACTTCAGCTCGCCAGCGGTCAAACGGCGACGCTGACCTGGGCAATACCGCAAACGTTGCAGGCTTTGGCCACAACGACTATTCCCTTATGGTATTTCAATGATACGACCGGTCAGTGGTTACAGCAGGGAACGGCTACGCGTGAGGGGAATAATTATGTGGGGCAGGTGGGTCATTTCACTTTCTGGAATTGTGATGCGCCCATGGGAACGGTGAATTTCAGTGTGTATTTGAAAGACCAGCATGGAAATCCATTGCCCTATACGTATATCGAATTTCAATCTACGGGCTATGGGACGCGGGGCGGTTATACGGACTCTACCGGCTTTGCGACCGGGCTGGTGCCTAAAGGCCAGCCATTATTAATGGAGGTGATGACCGAATGCGGAACGCTGATAGGTGGCTTCAATGTGGGCCCGGCCGTAGCGGATGTGAATCTGGGCACGGTGACGGTAAACCTCCAGAATGCTGAGCTGACGTTGACGGGAACAGTGGTGAATTGCAGTAATAATCCAGTAGACAGCGGCTATGTCAGTGTGCTTCTGGATGGCTTGAATTACAGGGCGGTTGTCGCCAATGGTGTTTTCACGCTGCCGATCAGTCGCTGCTTCCTTTCGACAGACCCGGTGCAAATATTGGCGGTGGATCTGTCCGATAATCAGCAAAGCAGTATTACCACCATCAATGCCGATACCGGTACGGTGAATGTGGGTCAGCTGACGGCTTGCAATGTGGCAAATACCACCCCATTTATCAATTTCACGGTAGGTGGGAATTCATATAGCTATGCCGAACCGCAGTTTGGTATTGAGTATGCCTATAATTCCAATACCAACACTGTAGCTATGTACGTTGATTCTGCCAATAACAACCCTATCGACCTGAATATTTCGGGGCTGAATGCTGCGGGGACGTATACCGATTCCATTTATATGGTTGCAGGCGGCAGCGGCTATTATGGGTTGATCACTTATACGGTGACTGCTTTTGGACCGATCGGCAGCTATGTGCAGGGTACGTTCACGGGACCTGTAGTGGGTACCTTTACTTCATCCACATTGACCGGTAGCTTCAATGTGCAGCGCACTCAATAGGAGGCAAACCGCCCACTGACGACGAGGTCCTTGCTGCCGGGGGTGTATTTGTAGAAGCCCTCACCGCTCTTGACGCCGAGATAGCCGGCGGTGACCATGTTGGCCAGCAAGGGGCAGGGGGCATATTTCGGCTGGCCGAAGCCGTCGTGGAGCACTTTTAGGATAGACAAACAGACGTCCAGACCGATAAAATCAGCCAGCTGCAGGGGCCCCATGGGATGGGCCATCCCCAATTTCATAATCGTATCGATCTCCTTCACTCCGGCGACACCTTCATACAGGCTATAAATCGCCT